>PFXI01000027.1 GCA_002791575.1 Zetaproteobacteria bacterium CG_4_9_14_3_um_filter_54_145
GGGGGTGTCGACTTCACCGGAATCAGGTGCCGACTTCAATCGGAATGGGGTGCCGCGTTCCAGCGGAATCAGGTGTCACGTTCGACCGGAATACGCAGATTTATCAATAAAGCTAATATTAACGTTAATTTAGAGCCTCTATCTAACTCATAGCCTTAATGTAAACATGGGGATGATCACCGGTGCATCCGGCAGAAAACCGACTTTCAACAGATGACAAGCCAGCCAGGAACAGACACGAATATGACTGGTGTGATTGTGTGTCATTGGCAGGCTGGTTGTTTTTCACTCGCGTATCAGTGAGCAAAATTAAGCCATAGGAATAGCTTGATAGTTCGTGAAAACCCGTGTCTGTCAGGCGAATTGGAGGTTGAAGGTTGAAGCTATTACGCCTCGTCGCTGGTGCGGCTTTCCTTGCGGGCGCGGATACGCGCTTTCTTGTCATCAACGGCATGCGCATCGCGCGGCTTGCGCGGCAATGGGCGATAGATCTCTACCCGATCGCCCGCCTGCAGTACCTGTGTAGCCGGTACCAGTTTGGCATAGATGCCCAGCTTGTTCACAGCCAGATCAATCTCCGGATGTTTATCCTGCACGCCGGATATGGCTACGGCCTCTGCCGCCGTTGTGCCTTCGGCAACATCGAGCGCTTCCAGATACTGCTCATTCGGCAGCGCGTAAACGATGGAGATATGCATCAGCCAAGCGCCATGGCGCGTTTTTCAAAGGCCTGCACCATCGATTTGCAGGCCGTGGTAAAGATCGGGCTGGCAACGATATCCATCATCATGCTGCGGAATTCAAATTCGATGGAGAAGTGCACCTTGCACCCCTGCGTCTCGGTCTGCTCAAAGGTCCATACACTTTCGAGAAAACGGAATGGCCCGTCCAGCAGGCGGATCTCCACCAGCTTGTTGGTGACATAACGATCGATAGTGCGGAACTTGTGATGGGTACCGGCCAGATCTGCAACCAGCTCCGCTGTCAGCTCACCCTCTTCGTGGGTCAGAACGGTAGCACCGGCAACCCAGGGCAGAAAATCGGGGTAGGCCTCGATATCCATGACCACGGCAAACATGTTCTCCAGCGGACACTGGATCACACGCGACTCTTCAAAGCTGCGCACGCTCAGTGCCCCGCCTCAATCAGCCGCAGCTGTTTGCCGCTACAGATCACTATTTGCCCTTGTCCGCATACGGGTTGTTACCGCCGAGGAAGGAGAAGCGGATCGGTACACCGGTCAGATCGAACGATTTGCGGAAGGATTGCTCCAGATAACGCTTGTAGGTCGGCTTCAGTTTACCCGGCCGGTTACAGAATATCTTGAACGATGGCGGATTGGTGCCGGTCTGGGATGCATATTTCATACGCACCATCGAGCCGTCATCACTGGGTACATGATGCGCTTCCTGAGCCGCAGCCAGCCAGCGATTCAGCTCACCCGTACCGATGGTAAACTGATTACGACGCGAGGCATTGACCGCTTCATTGAGTAGCTGCTTCACACCCTTGCCGTTGATTGCCGTGACACGGAATACCGGGATATCGGTCATCGCGCGCATACGGAAATTCAACCGCTCGGCAAAATATTTCCACTCCTGCTCGCTCAGCAGATCCAGCTTGTTGACCGCCACAATCAGCGCACAACCCTCATCCTGCGCCAGCTGCATCAGCCGCATATCCTGCTCAACAATGCCTTCGGCACCATCGAGCAGCATCACCGCTGCATCGGCCATACGGAATGCCTGCACAGCCTTGACGCGGGCAACAAACTCAATGACATCGGAGATGCGACCATGTTTACGCTGACCGGCCGTATCCACCAGACGCACAAAACCCTGTTTGTAGGGCAGCATGGAATCGATGGCATCACGGGTGGTGCCGGCGACCTCGCTGACCACCATACGATCGCGACCGAGCCAGGCATTGATCAGTGTCGATTTACCGACATTGGGGCGTCCGATGACGGCGATACTGGCCAGCGGTTTTTCCGCCTCTTCCTGATCCTGCTCATCTGCAGTATCGGGCAGCATGGTTGAGAGCTCAGCCAGGAGCTCCGGCATACCCTGACCGTGAATCGCCGAAACAGGCAGTGGCTCACCGAGACCGAGTGCATAAAAATCTGTGGCACTACCGATGCGCTCTGCCTTGTTGACCACCAGCAGCAGCGGCATGCCCTGCCGGCGCAGCTTATCGGCAATCACAGCATCCACACTGGTGGAGCCCGACTGGGCATCAACGGCAAAAATGACGATATCGGCAATCTCAAGAGCCGCATCAACCTGCACATCAATCGCCGGCTGCATGATGTCATGCGTGCCCTCACCGATACCGCCGGTATCGACCAGGATCACGGGACGCGAGTCGAGCATAAACTGGGTTTCCAGCCGGTCTACCGTCACGCCCGGCCGGTCACCGACAATCGCCTTGCGTATGCCGATCAAGCGGTTGAACAGCGTGGACTTGCCGACATTCGGACGTCCGACAATGGCGACAACAGGCACCCTGCCCTTATATTGTTGCACTATTACTTCTTCTTCACTCAAAATATCAACCTATCGCAGCATATAAAGGATGCCGAGGTTATTACGCACCAGCACACCGTTGCCAGTGGCAACCGGTGTACGATCAATGCGCCCTTCCAGCTCAATCCGGCCCGCTACACGGCCATCCTGTTCCATCCGGTAGACCCGGCCATGATCATCAGCCAGCCACAACAAACCTGCGGCCATAATCGGACCGGTCAGCTCACCATCGCTCAACTGTTTCTTCCACAGTGTCTCTCCACTGGCTGCGTCCAGCGCGCTGACTGCGCCCTGCGCATCAGCAACATACAGTTTACTGCCGATCAGCAGCGGTGAGGATTTCAGCGACAGATCGCGCGATCTGAGTGTGCTGCCATCCTGCAGTGACAAAAACATCAACTGCCCCTGAAAGATCGGCACAGCCAGCAGATCTTCATTCAGCCCCGATTCGGCGGCCGGAATAACGGTAGGTGACGCAACAGGCACCTTCAACTCGCTCAGTACCGCCGCTTCATTGTTCAGGATGGTCTGTCTCTTCCACAGGAAACCACCATTATCAGCATTGAGCGCCACCACATCACCGTTACTCAGGGAAGCATAGATACGGCCGTTGTATACCACAGGCGACGGCGACAGATGCATGGCAAGGCCGCCGAGCAGCCCGGAAAAGCTCCATACCTTTTTGCCATCGGCGGTAAAACGGTAAATCTGGTTATTCGATGTCTGGATAATAAAACCACTGTCCACGGCGACCGGCCGGCCGATCAGCGCCGAGCTGAGCGTATAACGCCACTTCTTCACACCCTGCTGCAGATCCACACCGTAGAGATTGCCACCGACATCGCCAACAACGACCAGACCATTGGTCAGCTTCAGCGCACCCGACTCAACCGGCGCATCCAGCGCAACACGGGTGACTTCACTGCCGCTCATATCATAGGCGCGCAGACGACGATCCTGGGAGCCGGCCACAATCAGATCACCTGTTGTGGTGGTCACTACTGCCGGCAGGCTGAAGCCCGGCGGTGATGCAGGCTTACGCTGATCGAGATTGTTGCGCCAGAGCATCGTTATCGCAGGCCCGGAAGCTGTGGCAGCCGGGGTCACGGCCTTATCGGCGGATGCAGGTGCATCCTGCCACAGATTGCCGACAGTGGCGCAGCCGCCCAGGGCTACACTCATCAACAGGGGGATAAACGCATGACGCATCGGGTTCCCCATCAGGATGCAAGCAGGGAGAGTTGTGTTTCAATCCTCTGTTTCAATGCCGGATCCGGTGCCGCTGCATCCAGCGCTTTCTGCAGCTGCTGTTTCTTGTCCGCTGTATCGGTTGCAATCATGGCGAGCAGGAAAAAGCGCAACTGCTGGTACTGTTTACCTACCGGCTGCTCAAGCAGTGTATGGGCGGCGGCCGCATCACCCTGCTCGATTTTCAGCTGAGCCAGATCAAGCCTTGCCTGCCAGCGCCACTCATCCATCGCCGCCGAATTATCCATCAGTGCCTGCAGATGTGCTTCTGCATTTGCAGTATCCACCAGAGGCAGCTGCATCTCGGCCATAGCCGCGTAGGAGCTGGAAGAAAATTCGCGGATCAAACCTTCCAGCATGGCTTTTTTCCTGGCTGCATCGGTCTCGTTGACCGCCTGCTGATAGAGCGTAGCTGCCGCATCATGCTGGCTGCGACTATGCTCAAGCCACATACCACCGGCCACGAGCCCCGCCAGTACCAGTCCGACTGCCACCAGCATGGACTGCTGATTCTTGATGAACCAGTCATTCCACTCTGCCGAGCGCATCTCGCGCTTGAGCTCGGTCATCTCCTGCTGGGTGGCCGCAGGCACGTCAATCGGATCGCTGTCTGATCTTTTCTGAGTCATGATTTCCTTCCTGAAGCTTCACCCGCCATCTTCATAGCGCCGAAGATGGGATTGCTTCATAATTAATTAAGAGGTGCAACCTAAAAGGCCGACCCCTGCTGTCAATGTCAGCCTTTTTCCGGCTCTGTGCCACCAGCCCGGCGCTCGAGCACAATGGATACCACACTCTTGACCAGGGCAGCCATCGGTATGGCAACAATCACGCCGATAATACCCCAGAGACTGCCGAATACGAGGATAGCAACAATAATGGCAATCGGATGCAGGTTCACAATCTCCGAGAATAGCCATGGCACGATCACATTGGCATCAATCGCCTGCACAATGATATAGGCCAGCACACTGTAGGCCATCGTATCCGACCAGCCCCACTGGAAAAAAGATAACAACACCACCGGCACCGTTACCACAGCCATACCGACAAACGGAATCCATACCGACAGGCCGGTCAATACACCCAGCAACAGCGCGTAATCATGCCCCATCCACCAGTAGACCAGCCACATACCGAAGCCGATGACAAACGCTTCCCAGAATTTACCGCGAATATAGTTGCCGATCTGTGTATCGAGCTCCGCCCATACCCGCTGCAACAGTGCACGCTCGGCAGGCAAAAACTGCTGCGACCAGCTCATAATCAACTGCTTGTCCTTGAGCAGAAAGAAGACCAGCACAGGTACCAGTACGGCATAGACCAAGAGCGTGATCATGCCGGGAATCGATGCGATGGAGAATTTCAGCAGTGCCCCGCCCCACTCCTGCATCTTGGTCGCCAGTGTGGCGATAATCTGCTGCAGATAATCGGGATTAATCCACTCCGCATGGTTGGCCTGTACCTGATGCAGCATCTCTCTGAGCGACTGCACATTTTGCGGTGCATGGGTGACCAGTCTACCGATCTGTTCGGTCAGCAGCGGCAGTACGGCCAGCAGCGCAAACAGCAGCAGCAGCAGTGCCCCGCCACCGGTAAGACCGATCGCCAGCATGCGCGGCAGCTTGCAGCGGGTCAGCAACCCGATGACGCCGTCAAACACATAAGCCAGCGCAATAGCCAGCAGTAGCGGTGTCAGCACCGGCACGAGCAGGACCAGTAGCAGGAAGATACCCAGCAGTGATGCCATCAGCATCACCAGCTCCCTGTCGGCCAGGCGCTGCCTGATCCAGTCGTTGAACAGGGTCATGATGGCTTATGAACCTGAGCGCGCCCGACAGGGCCGAGTGCGACCAAAAGGGCAGTGACAAGACTTGCCAGCAGATGCAACACGGCGCTGATGCCGTGCCACATGCCGAACAACTGCCGCTGCGGATCATCTTTGGCCACCAGATCAATCGGCCCCATCTGAGCCTTGATATCAGCCATGATCGGCGCCAGTGCAAAGGCATTGACGGCCACCAGCAGCACGACAACCAGCAACAACAGCCAGCGCCGTAGCCCGATCTGTTCCGCCTGCATGCGCATCCAGAATGCTGCTACGGCGGCAGCCATAAACAGCAATGATATCATGCTGATATGGAATACTTTTCCAGCAAGTTCTCCGGCTACTGCCTGGCTTGATGCCGCACTGAACAGTACCGGAGCAACGATATAACCGGGCACAATAAGCAGCGCCAGCATCATGGCCAGACAGAGGCGCACGGCCCCGATGCGGATGCAAGCCACACTCATCGTGTAAGTCCTGGCACAGCATGCCACATCAGACGTACTCGATACTCTGAATTTCAAATTCACGTTCACCGCCGGGTGCCTGCACCACAGCGACATCGCCTGCTTCCTTGCCGATCATCGCACGCGCAATCGGTGAAGTGATGGAGACCATACCCAACTCGATATCGGCCTCATCAACGCCAACAATCTGATAGGTCACTTCCGTACCTGCATTGACATCGATCATCTCAACCGTTGCGCCGAATACAATGCGCTCGGACTTGATCGTTGCCGGGTCAATGATATTGGCACGCGCCAGACTGTCTTCGATATCCTTGATCTTGGCCTCATTCATACCCTGCTCTTCCTTGGCTGCATGGTATTCTGCATTTTCCGACAAATCGCCATGGGCTCTGGCCGATTCGATGGTAGATACAATCTTGTGGCGCTTTTCACCCTTGAGGAAAGCCAGGGTCTTTTTCAATGCTTTCGCACCTTTGATGGTCATGGGAACACGTTCCAATTTCTTCTCCTTTATCATGGCGCCAGGGTAAAGGGTGCAGAGGGTAGAGATTACCCTCCCCCCGTTACTCCCGGACCTTACATATTACTGTGATATTCCTGGATACTTTTGACAGCCGTGACATCAAAATGCCCGGCCATCGCGGATGCTGCAGCCAGTCCCCCGGCCATCGTGGTAAAATAGACAATGCCGCGCACCAGTGCCGCCTGACGGATCGATTTAGAATCTTCAATAGCCTGAGCGCCTTCGGTGGTGTTAACGATAAAATCGACTTCATCATTGATCAGGCGATCGACAATATGCGGACGTACGCCATCGGTCACCTTGAGCACCGCCTGTGCGTTGATGCCTGCAGCAACAAGAGCCGCATGCGTGCCGCCGGTGGCAAGAATCGTAAAGCCTGCATCATCGAGTATGCGACCGAGCTGCACAACTGCAATCTTGTCGCTGTCCTTGACCGAGATAAATGCCGTACCGCTCTCCGGCAGACGCAAGCCTGCACCGAGCTGAGCCTTGGAGAAGGCCGCCGGGAACACCTCGGCAATGCCCATCACCTCACCCGTTGATTTCATCTCGGGGCTGAGCAGCGGATCTACACCGCGGAATTTCACAAACGGGAAGACCGCCTCCTTGACGGAGCGGAATGTACTCGGCTGCACGATCTCATCGATACCCTGATCATCCAGCGACTGACCGGCCATAATACGTGCGGCAATCTTGGCCAGCGGCCTGCCGGTTGCCTTGGAGACAAACGGTACCGTGCGTGATGCACGCGGATTCACTTCCAGCACATAGATGGTGTCGCCCTGTACGGCAAACTGGATGTTGAGCAGCCCTTTCACATTCAGTGCCAGCCCCAATGCTTCGGTCTGACGGCGCACTTCAACGATAATGGCCTCGGAGATCGAGTGTGGCGGCAGGCAGCAGGCCGAGTCACCGGAATGTACACCCGCCTCCTCGATATGCTCCATAATGCCGCCGATCACCACACGCTTGCCATCGGCCAGCGCATCCACATCCAGCTCAATAGCGCTGTTGAGGAAACGATCGAGCAGTACCGGGTGATCAGGTGAAGCCTGTACCGCCTCACGCATATAGCGCAGCAGCCCTTTCTCATCGTGTACGATCTGCATGGCACGACCGCCAAGCACATAGGATGGGCGCACCACCACCGGATAGCCGATACGTGCCGCAACCGCCAGTGCTTCATCGGTCGAGCGCGCCGTACCATTCTCCGGCTGCAGCAATTTGAGATCATGCAACAGCTGTTGAAAGCGCTCGCGATCTTCT
Organism: Zetaproteobacteria bacterium CG_4_9_14_3_um_filter_54_145; assembly: GCA_002791575.1. GTDB lineage: Bacteria > Pseudomonadota > Zetaproteobacteria > Mariprofundales > Mariprofundaceae > Mariprofundus. Next base: position 7,861 of record PFXI01000027.1, read on the forward strand.
GCCAGATCGATCATGTCAGGATTGGTACCGATAATCGGTACGCCGGCGGCTTCCAGCGATTCGGCCAGTTTCAGCGGTGTCTGACCGCCGAACTGCACGATGACCCCTGCCGGCTGCTCGACATCGACAATCGCCATCACATCTTCAAATGTCAGCGGCTCGAAATAGAGGCGATCAGAGGTATCATAATCGGTGGATACCGTTTCCGGGTTACAGTTGACCATGATGGTCTCATAACCGTCTTCAGAGAGTGCAAATGCGGCATGCACACAGCAGTAATCGAATTCGATGCCCTGCCCGATGCGATTGGGACCACCGCCGAGTACCATAATTTTCTGTTTACCGGTTGGACGCGCCTCGCACTCCTCCTCGTAGCTGGAGTAGAGATAGGGCGTATTGGCCTCGAACTCGGCCGCACAGGTATCCACACGTTTAAATACAGGGCGCACACCGGCCGCCTGTCTGAATTCGCGCACAGATGCCTGAGTCTCGCCAAGCAGGCTGGCCAGACGGATATCCGACAGCCCTTCACGCTTGGCCGTTCGCCACTCATCAGCCGTAAGCAGTGCGGCATTGCGGCCGACCAGAGACTGCTCCAGCTTGATCACCGTATTGATCTCGCAGACAAACCACGGATCGATGCGCGTAACATCAAATACACGCTCCTCACTCCAGCCGGCGCGCAGGGCTTCACCCACCCACCACAGGCGCTGCTCACCGGGAACGGCCAGCTTCTCCTGCAGGAATCGATCCACATCAACATCTTCCGGCACGCAGTAATCAAAGCCGCTACTGCCGATCTCCAGCCCGCGCATGGCTTTACCCATGGACTCGGTAAAGCTGCGGCCAATAGCCATCACTTCGCCGACCGACTTCATCTGTGTGGTCAGCCTGACATCAGCACCGGGAAATTTCTCGAAGGCAAAACGGGGCAGTTTGGTGACCACATAATCAATGGTCGGCTCGAATGCCGCCCATGTTTCGCCGGTAATATCATTGCGGATCTCATCGAGCGTAAACCCGACAGCCAGTTTCGCGGCAATCTTGGCAATCGGGAAACCGGTAGCCTTGGAAGCCAGTGCAGAAGAGCGGGATACGCGCGGATTCATCTCAATGACAATCAGGCGGCCATCCACCGGATTCACGGCAAACTGCACATTCGAGCCGCCTGTTTCGACGCCGATCTCACGCAGAATGGCGATCGAGGCATTACGCATGCGCTGGTATTCCTTATCGGTCAGCGTCTGGGCAGGTGCAACGGTAATCGAGTCACCGGTATGCACACCCATAGGATCCAGATTTTCAATCGAGCAGATGATGACGCAGTTATCCGCATGATCGCGCATCACCTCCATCTCGAACTCTTTCCAGCCGATGATCGACTCTTCGACAAGAATCTCATCGGTCGGACTGGCATCAATACCGGAATTGGCAATCTGATCGAACTCGTCCGGATTATAGGCAATACCGCCACCGGAGCCGCCAAGCGTAAATGATGGCCGGATAATGATCGGATAGCCGATATCAGCAGCCAACGCGCGCGCCTCATCCATCGAGTGGGCAAAACCGCCGCGGGCCATCTCCAGCCCCAGCCGGTCCATGGCCTGTTTAAAGCGCTCACGATCTTCCGCCATATCAATGGCATCCGGCTGTGCGCCGATCAGCTTGACACCGAATTTATCCAGAATACCGTGCTTGTTCAGGCTTAACGCGCAGTTCAGCGCCGTCTGCCCCCCCATCGTCGGCAGAATGGCATCCGGCCTCTCCTTCTCGATGATTCTGGCCACCACTTCCCATGTGACCGGCTCGATATAGGTGGCATCAGCAAATTCCGGGTCGGTCATGATCGTGGCCGGATTGGAATTCACCAGGATAACCCGGTATCCCTCTTCTTTCAGAGCCTTGCAGGCCTGAACACCGGAATAATCAAACTCGCAGGCCTGACCGATGACAATCGGTCCTGCCCCTAAAATCATGATTGATTGAAGATCTGTTCGACGTGGCATGTTCTCTGCGACTCCTTGGAAAAAAAACGGTTGCGGACACGGAAAAACGGGCAAGCCCGAGACTCACCCGTCATTGCCGCCAACCCTAGCGCACGCCGTAGTTTTGGCAAAGTGAATGCTGTCATCGACCTGTCTGGACTCATTATGGCGCTGACGGCATGATTGCAAACAGTAAAGGAGCGCACACTATGTCCGAAGAGAGAGAGCTGCCCCGCCGGCAGGAGCCCGATACCGGTAAAAACAGCGCTGATAACGCCAGTGCCGAGGATCTGTTCAGCCAGATGCAGGATGCCTTTCAATCGTTGAGTCAGGAGGAGAGTCCATCCTCTGCTGCAACCAACGATTTTTTTGCCGATGGCAACGCGCAGCTTGTCACGCCACCGCAGACTTTTACCGACACCGCACCGGAGAAGAGCTATACCGGCACACTGCTCATCGCACTGATGGCGGTAAGCGGCACACTTGTTGTGGCTGCCCTGCTCTATATGTTTTTCCTGCTGGGCTCAGACAACAGCGAACCCGATCAGACGCTGACTCAGGCAGAGGTGAGCAGCAGCGAAGTGAGCGCAGAGCCTGCATCGCCGCAGAGCGAAATGGCGAACGCGCCTGTGAGCCCGTCCGGGCAAGCAGTGCCATCAGATTCTCCCGCTGGTGCGCAAACCGACACGCCTCCTGCAGATCCCGCTACCGACCTCTCAAATGATCTCTCTGTTGATCGTGCCACTATCGCACCTGAGACTCAGGACATGGGCGGATCAAAGGCGGAAGCCCCGGTTATAGAAACTGAGCAGTCTATGCCTGCGGCAGCGCCGCAAACCCCTGCACTTGTTGCCAATAGTGATCATGCCATTGCCGTACCGGCAACAGAGGCTATCCATGAGCCGGAAGCCTCCGCTCCGCAGCAGAACATGTCGTTACAGGATACAACGGCCGATGATGCAGGCATAATCATAGCATCGGCTGAAACTGAAGAGAGCAGAGTAGCCAGCCCCGTTCCCGATGCAGCAGATACAAGCATGCGACCCGCCTCGGGAGTTATCATTAACTCGGCTCTGGATTCGGGCAAGGCAGTTGCAACAGCGCCAAACCGCTGGGTGATTAACCTCGCTTCATTTGCCGATCCCGAGAATGCCGGCAAGTTGCTGGCGAAACTGCAAAAAGAGGGGGTAGCGTGCCGCAGCATAGAGGTAAGCGTTGCCGGCCAGCCGTGGTATCGCGTCTATCTGCCCGGCTTTGCGCGGGTAAAAGTGGCCCGGGTGCAGATGCTGCTGTTAAGCGACAAATACGGGTTTAAAGATACCTGGATCGGCAAGCCCCCAGCCGCAACGGTCGAATAAGCGTCCGGCGGTTCACAACGATTCAGTAGTGATCGTTATATCAGAGGGTCAAAAGCGACTCACCGCAAAGGACGCAAAGGAACGCAGAGGAAAAGCAAGGCAAAGAGAATGTTTATAATGCTGTGATGCGCTGGCGAATGAATATCAGGGCTCACCTGAATCGTGCAGTGCCAGAGCCCATATTCATCTTCGTCTTTCCTTTGCGTACCTTTGCGTCCTCTGCGGTGAAAGGTTTGTGCATTGTATTTAATAAGTTCTCTGCTCGCCTTCTAGAAACCACCCGATTCACGCACTCGCTGCCACGCCGCAGGCAGTGGCTCGAGATTGGCATAGCAGTGTGGTGAGAAGCGTATGGCACCACCGCGGCAGGCGCAGATCACGCCTGCAGCCATCAGGGCGCGATAGAGGCGCTCATGCGCGGCTCTGTCCAGATCACGACAGCGAAAGCTGATAATGCCGGCATGTCTCGCCGGCTCTGCCGCAGTCACCAGCTCGAGATCCGGCTGGCTCTGAATCCATGTTATCAACCATGCAGCCTTCTGCATCACCAGCTGCTCAACGGCTGCCATGCCCATCTGCTCAAACAGCGACAGGCTGGCATCAAGGGCATGAATACCCAGCGTATTGGGACTGCCCGGTTCAAACCGGCGCGCCGAGCTGGCCGGCTGCCACTCCAGTTGATCAAAATCACCAGCCTGCTCGACCATATGCCAGCCGAACTGCTGCAGGCTCAAACGATCCCTTGCCTGCGGAGTCGCGTAAAACACAGCGATTCCTTCCGGCCCGAGCATCCATTTATGCGCATCGGCCACAACAAAATCCGCCCGGCACGCCTGCGCGTCAAAGGCCACCGCCCCCAGACTCTGGATGGCATCGACACAGAACAGAATACCATGTGCTGCACAGTGCCGACCCAGCCGTTCAAGATCCATACGCAGGCCGGTGGCATACTGCACCGAGCTGATACTGAGCAGGCGGGTGCGCGCGTTGCATGCGGCCAGCAGTGCCGCTTCCGGATCAGGGCCGGAGAGATCGGCCTGCACCAGCTCACCCCCCTGCCCGGCAAGTGATTGCCAGACGATGCGATTGGATGGGAACTCCTGATTACTGATCACAATGCGATCGCCCGCCTGCCAGCTGATCCCCGCCGCAATCAGAGAGAGTCCTTCGGATGTGTTCTTCAGCAGGGCAATATCATCGGATGAGGGCGCATTGACTAACCATGCCAGTCGCTTGCGCAGCCGGCGCTCGACGCCCATCCAGTGCGGGTAGTCGGCAGCCCCCTGCCGCATGTTCTCTTCGGCAAAGGCCTTGATGGTATCAGCCGTGCGCTTCGGCCAGACGCCGACCGCTGCATGATTGAGATAGATCAAGCCATGCCGGTGGGGAAATTCATTGTTCAGATCAACTTGCATCGGGCCATTCCACCCACGCGGCCCACGCCGGGCAAGTAATGATTTTCGCAGTTGGCCCTCTGCGTCAGGGTTGTTGAACCAGACCCGCTTTTCGATCCAGCCAGAAGAGCAGCGCCGGCAACACCAGCAGCACCAGCGGCAACTGCGCGGCAAGGCCGAAAATAATGGCAATGGCCATCGGTTGCAGCATGGTTGAGCCCTCACCGAAGGCCAGTGCCAGCGGCATCAGAGCCAGAATCGCCGCCAGCGTGGTCATGGCAATCGGACGCAGCCGGTTGCGACCGGCCTGGATATAATCCTCCAGCCTGTGCAGCGCTTCGGGCGGGCTGATGCGCCTGAACTCCGAGTAATAGAAGATGGCTGTCTCCGTGACGATGCCGATAATCATCGTCAGCCCCATCATCGAGGTGATATTGAGCTCCGTATCGGTCACGGCCAATCCGAGAAATACCATGCCCATGGCCAGCAGCGGCATAGCCAGGATGGCCAGAGCCGCACGAAAGCGCTCATAGAGAAACAGCAGCAGTACAAACACCAGTGCCACGGCGGCGGCAAATACCTGCGTCAGCCCCTGAAAGGCCTTCTGCTGTTGCAGGTAGAGCCCGCCCAGCTCAACCCGGACATCGTTCGGGATCAGCTTTGTCGCAATCAGTGCCTTAACCTCATGCATCACCGATCCCATATCGCGCCCGCTGATGCGACCGGTCACGGCCACCATGCGTTTGAGATTCTCGCGCGTAATCTGCGCCTGACCGGTAATGGTGTTTATCGCAGCAATACGTTTTAACGGTAACCAGTGTCCGTCCGGCGCCTGTAGCTGCATCCGGCCCAGCTTGTAAATGGCATCACGCTCTCCGGTACCCGACCAGAGCCGCACATCGATCATCTTCTGCCCCTGCTGTACCGTGGTGGTGACCAGCCCCGCCAGCAGCGTATTGACCTGACGCGTGACCTGATCGGGATCCAGCCCCTCAAGTGCCGCGCGGGCCCGATCCACCTTGATGGCGATGGCATCACCGGCAATCATGATGCCGTCGCGCACATCCACGACACCGTCAATATGGCCGATGGCTTCTGCCACCTTCGGAGCCAGTTCATCCAGCTGTTGCGGATCATCGCCGAACAGCTTGATTTCAATCGGTTGCGGGTTGGAGGTCAGATCACCAATGACATCCTCCATCAACAGGGCCATATCGATATCCAGTGCCGGCACGGCCGCATGCACCTTGTCGCGGATCTCATCCATAATGTCATCAATGCTGCGCCGCGGCAGAGGCTTCAGGCGCACAAAAATATCGCCCTGATTGGCTTCGGTCAGGCCGCCGCCCAGCTGTGCGCCGGTTCTGCGCGCATAGGTATCCACTTCGGGTGTTGCATGCAGAATCGTTTCAACCTGTTGCAGCAGCCGGTCTGTTTCCGTCAGGGACATACCCGGGGGTGCTATGTAATCGAAAATAAAGCCGCCCTCATCCATATGCGGCATAAAGCCGCTGCCCACCGCCCGGTAACCACCGTAACCGGTTACCAGCAGTGCTACGGCAATAACCAGCAGCATCGCCGGCCGCTGCAGCATGCGGCCCAGCAAGCCGGTGTAGACGGCCAGAATACGGGTCTGGATTGGCCCCTCATCGTCATCTGCTGCATCCTTCTCTCGCAGCAGATGCGTCGCCAGCAAGGGCACGGCCAGCCAGGCAATCAGGAATGAGACAATCAGGGCGCTGGCCATGGTCAATGAAAGCGCCTTGAAAAACGCGCCCGTTACGCCGTCGAGGAAGGCCAGCGGCAGGAAAATGATGGTGGTGGCAAGAGAAGAGCCAAGTAGAGGTTGAAAAAATGCGGTGGCTGCCTGCATGATGGTCCGTTCATGGCAGGCGCTAACGCTTCCGCGCAAGCGGCGGATAATCTGCTCGATCATGACAATAGCGTCATCAATCACCAATCCGACAGCCGCGGCCATGCCGCCCAGTGTCATGATATTGAAACTGAAATGGAACAGATCCAGCAGCAGTACCGTGGTGGCAAATACCGCCGGTACCGCAATCAGCGTGATCAGCGTAACGCGCAGATTGCGCAGAAAGACAAACAGCACGAGGGCTGCCAGTGCAATACCGATCAGAATGGCATCGAGTACGCTCCTGGCCGAGGCCACGACCAACCGGCTCTGATCATACCAGTTCTTGACCGTGACACCGGCCGGCAGTTTGCTTTTAAACTGCTCCATGCGTGCGCGCACATCAGCCGCGATCTTTACCGTGTTGCCGCCCGGTTGCTGATAGACCATGAACAGTACGGCATCCCTGTTATCGGCCGTTACACGCAACCACTGCGGCTGGACGCTGCGGGTAACACTGGCTATATCCTCGAGCTCCACATTGCCGTTATCGCCACTGGCCAGCACGGTATGGCGGATAGCATCGAGTGAATCAAAACGGGTATCTGAAACGGTCAGAAACAGCTTATAGCGATCCTCGATGCGTCCTACTGCCGTTAATACATTGCCGGCCGCCAGTGCACTTGCCACCTGCTGCAGACTGATGCCGAAGGCCTGCAGACTGCCCGCATGCAGGGTGACCCGGTACTCCTCCTGATTGCCGCCCAGCACAGCCACCCGGGCCACGCCGTCGCCGCTGGAGAGTAGCGGCACAATCTGAAACATCGTCAGATCACGCAGTGCTGTCTGGGATGCCTGTTGCGATGTCAGGCTGTAGGCAAGCACGGGGAATACGGTCGGATCCATACGGCGGACGGTGAAACTGGTGCCAACGGGGAGCTGTGCCTGGATCTGAGCGATCGCCGCACTCACCTGTAGTGCTGTGGAGATCATGTCGGTGCCCCAGTCAAAATTCACCGAAATTTCGGCACTGCCGCGGCTGGTTGTCGAGCGCAGATTGACCACGCCGGGAACCGAACGAATCGCCATTTCAGCCTGACGGGTGACCTGAATCTCCATCTGCTCGGCCGGTTGATCGCCACCATTCAGTGTCACGACAATACGGGGGAAGGTGACATTCGGAAACAGGCCAACCGGCATCTGAAAGGCGCGAACTGCACCGATTGCGGCAAACAGCAGCAGCAGCGTTAACAGCGAGCGCCGATGCCCCTGAATCCATGCCGATACGTTCACTGTGCGGCTTCTTGCGAGGCTGCCTGCACACTCACGCTGTCGCCATCGGCCAGCTCTGCCACACCAATTGTTGCAACTGCCTCTCCAGCTGCCAATTCACCCTGCACCACGATCGACTTATCCTTTTCCAGCAGCACCTGCACCGTTGCGCGTCGGGCCATACCATGTTCAATGCGCATGACACTGGCGGCTCCGGCATCGTCATATATAACAGACTGACGAGGAATGGTGAGGGCCTCGTGGAACGTGCGTCCGACGATATCGGCGGATACAGCCATACCGGAGAGAAAGGGTCTGGTCTGGTCGCCGGACAAGCGGACCAGCAGATCGACCAGACGTGTTTGCGGATTGACTGCCTGCAGCACCTGATCAACAGCAGCCGTGACCATGACATCCGGATTCATCGACGGGTGGATATCAACGCGGTTGCCGACAGCAATGCGCCCGACATCCTCGGCCTCCACGCCCAGCAGCACCTTCAGCCGGTCGGGTTTACCCAGTTGCAGCAGTGTGACGCCGGGCGCTATGCGCTGTCCGGCCTGTACGGGAATCGCAGCAACCACGGCGGCGAAAGGCGACAGAATCTGGTGGATGCCTTTGCTCGCCCCCTGCTGCCTGAGTTGCTGCAACTGTGCATGAGAGTCCGCCACTGCTTTTTCTGCGGCTGCCAGCTGTGATGTGGTCGCCAACTGATCGGCCAGCAGGCTGCGCATGCGATCCGCTTCAGCCTCGCTGAAGCTGACTGCCGAAAGCGCCTGCTGCCAGGCAGCTGCGGCAGCCGGGGCCGTTGCCACCTCCGCCAGTAGCTGGCCTTTGGCAACCGGCTCACCGGCGACGACCGGCAAACGCATAATTTGTCCGGCATAGGCCAGACTGATGTTCTGCAGCCAGGCATCATCAAAGCTGACCTTGCCATAGACATGCAGTATTTCATCGACGCTCTGTTGCTGGATCTGTGCGGTTTGCACCTGATGCACAACTGGCAGCTGTGCTTCCCCTCCGCCCTCATCTTCGGCCTGAGCCGGGGTGGTGGTGATACAGGTGAGCAGTGCCAATATCAGGCCTTGTAAACATTTCATGGATGCACCCCCTGTAGATTGTTTGTTTGCGCGGGTGCTGCGGCCAGTGTCGTACCCGTCAGCGTATCAAGCGCCACACCCTGCTCCAGCAGAGCCTGTTCCAGCATCAGTACCCTGAGTTGCTGGGAAAAACAGGCGGTGCGCAGCGTGGTAAAAGTCAGCATATCAATTTGACCAATGCTGAGTGCATGCGCCATCCTTTTCACCGTCAGGGAGAGTTGTGGCAAGTGCATGGTCAGGGCCTGCCACTCTTCATATGCCAGCTGCTGATCCCGGGCCATTTTGCTGGCCTGTACACGGGCATTTGCCAGCTGCAAGCGATACTCCTCGGCCAGACGCCCGCGTGTTGCCCGGGCAACAGCGACATTGCCTCTGTTGCCGCCCAGCAAAGGCAGGTTCAAATTGATAAAGGGGCCCAGTGTCCATAATCCCGCCGTATCACGCAGAGCGTTTGCACCAATAGAGAACGAAGGAAATTGCAACAGAATCTGTTCGCGCACCCTGCTCTCCTGGCTCATGAAACCGGCCTGCAGGGCAAGTAGATCCGGACGTCGCTTGCCGATTGCATCCAACCGGGCCTGCAGCTCGTCTCCGCTCGGCGGGAGTGTTATCAGTGATAAGAGCGCCACTGCCGGCTCAGTCAAGGCGATGCGCACGGACGGATCAACGCCGAGCAGCAGATTAAAATCGTGCAGGGTGGCATTGAGCTGTCGTTTTGACTCAATGAGTGCAGCCTCGGCATCCATCAGCGGTGTCAGCGCCAGCCCTGCCTGATCCAGCGTGGTATTGCCTTTGTTCAGTGCATCATGCTGCCCCTGCCATGTGTTTTTTGCCTGCACCATTTGCTGTTGCAGCATGGCGATTTGCTGCTGTTGCATAAAGCCACGACGCCACAGCATGCGCGCCTGCTGAATAACCTGCCACTCCTGCCACAGCACATTCAGCCAGGTTGCCCTGGCCTGCTCGCCGGCTGCATCCCGGCGCGCATTACGGGTCAATATCTGTTGCAAATCAATACCGAGGCTGAAACTCTCACCTGTTTTCAGCGTCGGATCATTGCTTCTTGGAAAATCCAGCCCCACCCCCGCCTGAGGGTCGGGCAACAGGCCTGCCGCGTAGAGAGCGGCACGGGACTCTGCAATCTGTGTGCGTGCAGCAGTTAGCCGGGGACTGTTGAGTACAGCCAGAACGATGGCTTCAGTTTCATCCAGCCCGTCTGCGGGCATGACCCTCTTCAGCAGCCACTGCTCAGGCAGCTCCGGATGTGCGGCGGGATCCATCTCCAGCTGCAGTTGCTGCAACGAGGATGCAAGCCCGGCTGAGCTACTCAGCGCCACCGGATGATAGGTGGCGCAAGATGCCAGTGTCATCGCAGACAAGCATGTGAAGCACAGACGTATGTACACCTTATTCTCTCTCCTCTCTCCCACAGCCGTATCCATGCAATACCTCTGCATCAATTTATATGGAAACAGGCTTCGATATCGTCGATCAGCTCCAGCTCCTTTTTCGCCAGCACAACAAGCTGGTCCGGCCGGGCTTCGCTGATCAGCCCATGGATCAGCGGATCAACCCTTTCAATCAGTGCAACAGCGTCCGCATCCGTACCCATTGCGGCTTTGACGGAAAGCCATGTGGCTTGTAAATCGGCCTTTCTGGCACTGAGCAGTGCTTTATGGTGCGGCGAATCAGAGGGCTGCTTGTTTAATAACAAAAATTCCCGCCCCAGATAATCCATCCACGCGATGTTCTTCCGGTAAGCATGTTCAACATGGGTGGCTACTACCAGCTGAGCGGAAAATTGATTGATCGCATTTGCCAGAGCCGGCAAATCATCCATCTCATCCAGCTCCAGCGCAATCTGATCAAACCATGAATTGAGCAGCCCGACTTCATACCTCTGCGCATCGTCTGCACTGCCTGTTTCGATGATCAGGTTCACTGCCACCATGTCAAATTCAAGTTCATGATACAGTTTATTTAATTTTCCTACCTGTTTGCTATCAATAGCTTCAAGCATATCTTCTGCCGGAGACTCCATCATCATGAATTGTTGCGGCAGACGGGCCGGATCGGGTAGCGGCGTGGCAGAGGCCGATGATATCGCTCCTCCGGCACTCAACAGAGCGACACATATGGTTGTTCTCACTAGCGCTATCATCAGCCTGCTCCGGTAATAGTTTTTATACGAAAAGCGTGTATGGCAGCACGGCGGCTTATTCGGCTTTTTCAACCAGATCGATAAAATCGAGCAGTTGTTTAGCCAGGGCGACCGTTTCAGCCGGCGTCGTGGATGCTTTCAGCTTTATTACCAGCGTATCGCCCTGCAGCAGCAGCGGTTTGTTTTTGAAATGCTGTATCAGTACTTCCCTGACACGGCCCCATGTATTCTCCAGTGTAAGCAGCCGCACACTGAGCAGGTCTGCATTGGCCACCGGGTCTTCCAGCGTCAGCAGCTCCATCTCACGCGCCAGATAATCCATCCACGCTACATCACGCTGCGTCATGGTTGGAAAGTCCAGCGCCTGAATAATCATGCCGCTTAGCTGATTGGCGGCAATCGCTGCTTCAACCCATGATTTGTCGGTAATCTCGATATCAATAACGCGCATCCATGAATAGATCATTATCAACTCGCGGGAATGACGATCATTCGACGGGTCGCTTGTAATCAGTTGATGCAGGCGGTTTACCCCTAGCCTGAGCTGTTGGTACTGCTCGCGTGAGGCGGGGCCATCTGTGGCCAGCAGCCGGCCCACGATCTGTTCGGCATGCTCCTGCATACTGCCCAGAACCGATGGGATGGTGGCGCCCTCTTCCGCTGCAATAGCTGTATGCACGGGGATCATCAGCGCCAGCGCAACTGTTGTCACCAGCCGCCGGATCATTTTGCTGCTATGCATGGCTATCCTCCTGTCATCGAAGGAGCCCAGACTATCCATTTTAACCTTGCCGGAACATGCCCAGCAGATGACCATTTGGTCATGTTTGATCATGCCGGCAGCGTGACTGTAACCACACTCCCCTGCCCCGGATTGCTGGCGATGCGAATCTCTCCGCCATGGGCCCGGGCAATACTTCTGGCATAGCTGAGTCCCAGCCCGTTTCCTGGCTTGCTGCGGCTGTTATCGCCGCGGTAAAAGCGCTCGAACAGATGTGGCAGCGCTGTAGTCGATATACCGATGCCCGTATCGGAGATCAGCAGTTCAACGCCATCGTTTGTCATACCCGCCGAGCAGGTAATGCGGCCGCCGGGCGGGGTGAATTTGATGGCGTTATCGAGCAGATTGGCAATCATTCGTTGCAGCCGCACCGCATCACCGGTAAGCAGTATCGGCGCAGCTCCCGACTCGACAATCATGTCTATATCAGCGTCTTCAGCAACCGGTAAAAACAGGTCATGAGCCTCACGCAACAGCGCTGCAATATCTACCGGTGCTGATTCCAGCAGGGCAACGCCCGAGTCTGTCTGGGCAATCTCCAGCATGGTGTTGATCATGGCAGAGAGGCGATCGCTCTCTTCTACAATCACAGCCAGCGCTTCCTCCTTACCACCGGCTGCACTGTTTTGTTGCATCAGCGTGCTCTCTGCGATGCCGCGGATGCGGGCGACAGGCGTACGCAGATCATGGGCAATATGATCACTTACATCGCGCATTTCACCCAGCAGATGCTGAATGCGACCAAGCATGGTATTGAATACATCGGCCAGCTCCACCAGCTCCTGCCCGTGCCCGTCGAGTACCAGCCTGCGATCCAGATCACCCTGACCTATCTCCATGGCTGTACGGCGCACCTGATCGACTCCGGCCAGCACATGGCGCACCTGCCACCAGCCTGTCAGCACGCCGGCAATAACAACAAAGATCAGCGACCAGCCAAACAGGCGGATGATCTGCTGTAACTGCGTATAATACCCCTGTAGCGACACACCGACCTGAATCCAGCCGCCATCACCAGTGCGTACACTCAGGATGCGCGCGCTATCGCTCTCTGCATTGACGACGATATCAAACCACTGCTTATCGGCACCATGTAGTGCCGGTAGCGGTAAAGGGGCCAGCCAGGATGCCGGGCGGTTGACCAGTACGGCCTCTCCTGCCGCATTAAAATAGCGCGCAAAAAAATGGCCGCTGTCATGCGACAGTGATTCACTGGCAACCTCTTCGCGCAGACCGCTGATACCACCGCTCTGGTAGAGGTCCGAAAACTCCACCGCCGTATCTTCAATATCGGCACTGAGTGCTGCCATCAGCTGGCTGGCGGCAGCCCGGTAGGCAATGGCAAAAATAATCAGTGCCATCATGGCAAAGATCAATGTATGCCATAAGGTGGAGCGAAAACGCAGTGTCCTGAACATCAGTTGCGCGCTTCGAGCATATAACCGATGCCGCGCACGGTATGAATCAGCGGCTGTGCAAAGGGGCGATCCACCTTCTCCCGCAATCTGGATATACGCGCTTCCACCACATTGGTCTGCGGATCAAAATTATAATCCCAGACATGCTCCATAATCATCGTTCTGGATACCACGCGGCCGGCATTGCGCATCAGATACTCCAGCAGAGCGAACTCCTTGGGCTGCAGATCCAGTGTGTCATCATCCCGCCAGCACTTGCGTCGTTGCAGATCAAGGCGCAGTGACCCATGCGTCAACTGGGTCGGCTCGGTCATGCCTGTGGCGCGGCGATAGAGTGCCTGCACGCGTGCCAGTAACTCGGAAAAGGCGAAGGGCTTGACCAGATAATCATCACCGCCTGCCTGCAACCCCTTGACCCGGTCATCCACCGAATTGCGCGCGCTGAGTACGAGTATGGGCGCTGTAATCCCGCGTCCACGTATGGCATGGATCAACGACAGCCCGTCGCGCACAGGCAACATCAAATCAAACACAAACAGATCATAAGGGGCAGCAAGCGCCTGCTGCAGGCCTGCCTCACCGTCGACCGCATGATCCACGCAGATCCCCTCCTGCTGCAGACCGTGCATGATAAATGTTGCCTGTCGGGGATCATCTTCAACCAGTAGAATACGCATAGGCTCAATAGTGCGCGTGTATGATCGTGACGACAAACAGTTGTTGAAATACGCTATGATTAAATAGTAAATAATATTTATATATCAGCATGCTAAGACATTAAGCTAATGCAGTGACATCACGCTGTTCACTGGTCCGGATAGAGGCCCGGCAGCGCCTTGGCACCGGCGGCTGACTGTTTATCATCAGTATGGATCTGTGACTGCTCAAAGGCCGCAAGCAGATCAGTACCCTGCCAGGCGGATGCGGACGAGGCATAGAGATGCTGCTCCAGATCAGTGATCTGCCGGGCCAGTGCATCACCGCCGTATCGCCGTAACGGGGTAAGGCTGCCGCCTGCATCCGGCCAGCGCATCGTGACGAAGCTTAACAGCGCCTGCTCGCATCCTTTGGCATCACCGGAGCTGCATGCGGCCCTGACAGCCTTGCGTGCCGCTTTCAGGTTCTGATCTGCGGGTGCAGTTTGTGCATCATCTTTTGCATGCGGACGCCGTTTCACAAACAGATACAGCAGTGTCAGTAGCCAGCCGCACAAGGCAACGATGGCAACAGGCTTCCACCACGACTCAGGCGTTGTTGTTACCGGTTGCGCTACAGGGGCAGCAGCACTGCTCTGTGCAGGTTGCAGCAGTGCAGTCGGAGCAGCCGCAATAGGCGCAATAGCGGTCAGTGCCCCCGTCACCTTGAATGTACGGGCCGGCAGTTCCGCTGTTTCCATCCGGCCACTGTTTACATTCCACCATGGCAACTCGATTGCCGGCAGGATATAGGTACCCGGGGCAGTCGGGATGATGGCGGTTTTTTCGCGCCGCTTGCCGGTAATGCCACGATCCGATTTGTCATCGGTGAGCGCCGGTTGATCCGGATACGCCTTCAGACGTTCAGGCAGTAAGCCGGGCAGTGCCGGCAGCTGGCTCATCGACAAACCCTGTGCCTGCAATGTGATGGTGCGTGTGATCGGCTCCCCCACCTTGAAGCTGGCATCAGATGGCCACTGCTCGGTCAAACCTACGCCCGTTGACGGCAACCAGTTCACACCGTGCCACGCGGCCGGTATAGGGTTGACCTGCAGGGCCAGTTTATTGGAGCGCACCCGAATCGGTCTGGAGGTCTGAAAAAAGGGTGAGCCCATAGCCTGTTGATTGACCACGATGGCGCCATCCAGTTGCACAGGCGCGATCGCCAGCGGGCCGCTCTGTTGCGGAAACAGCGCGTAGTTTCGTTCGGTTACCTGCCAGTTGCGACCGTTTTTCGTCACCTGATACTGCTTGTCTTCACCCAGCCGCTCGATGATCGCATGCTCGGCAGCGGGCTCCGTTAACTGCGCCTGAGCCAGAGCTGCAGACTGATAGATCCTGATCGTGATGATGGTCTGTTGCTGTACCAGTACAGCTTCCGGCTGCAACGCCATATCCAGCCAGATATCGCCTTCGGGCTGACCTCCGGCCCCCTTTCTGACCGCAAGCTGCTTCACTTCCAGCATCAACGGCTGCGTTTGCGCATCTCCTACCTTAAGGGCCGGAATGTGCAGCGATCCGGCATGACGCGGACGCAGTACCAGCTGCCAGTTGACGTTACTGTGCAGCGAGCCGTTAATCAGGCTGTAGGAGCTGCTCTGGTTGCGCGACAGAATCTCAAAATCCTTTTCCAGCCCGGCTGTATCCGGCTCACCGCTATCATCACCATTGATGTCGATCGTCAGGTTCACGCTCTCCCCTTCGCCGATCACCTGCCTGTCCAGATGCGCGCTGACAGCTGCCATCGCAGGTCCTGCCAGCAGCAGGCTCGCCACGAATAACCATGCCATCGCCGCTTTTTTAGTGACATATCCCGCTACCATGCCTGCCCCTCCGCTGACTGATTGCCCTGTTGCTGATATTGATAGTGGAATTTTCGCCGCAACAAACCACCCGGATCATCCGGGATGCGGCGCAGCCACTGACGACGGGCGGCATCGTCCTCCATGCTTTTTGCATCCGTTGCCGGCGCCGCCGATTGCTGCTGATCACCCTTTTCAGCAGCGGGCTTCTGCCCGTTAGTCGCAGGCTGTGCTGCCTTGTTCGCCTCAGCCTGCTTGCTATCAGCCTGTTGCCCGGGTTGAGCCGTCGTATCATCGGATTGTTGCTGTTGTGGGCTTTGTTGTGACGATTTACCTGCCGGTTTCTGGCCGCCGGACTGCTCTTCGGCCTGCGCATTGCCGCCCTGCTGCTGATCAGCGGATTGCTGCGCACTACCCTGCTGCTGTTGATCACCACCCGGCTTTCCCTGCTGTTTGCTGTCGCTACCCTGCTTCTGGTCCGATCTATCCTGATCCTGCTTGTCCTGCGTGGACTGCTCCGGTTTATTCTGCTGCTTATCGTTCTTGCCCTGTTTGCTCTGTTTCTGTTTATCCTGTTTCTGTTTCTGTTTGAGCAGTTTCTGCACGATATCCCGGTTGAATGCCGCATCGGCATGCGACGGCTGGCGTTTCAGCGCCTGATCAAATGCGGCAATAGCCTGCTGCAACTGACCGGCTCTGGCCAGCGCATTGGCGCGATTATACCAGCCATCTGCCGTATCCGTGGCGGCCATGGTTTTCGCCGCCTGCTTGAATGCTCCGGCTCTGTACTGGGCCGCCCCTTTCCACTCGGGAGCCTGAAAATGCGTGGCAGCCTCTTCAGCCTTGCCCGCTTGCAGCAGCGCCTGCCCCTGTTGATCCGGTGTTTGCCATAAATCGTTCCACGCCATGGCCTCGGCAGAATCCGGCATGGCCAGAGGCACCAGTAGCAGCAGTAACAGTACGCCACGCCGGAAGACCAGCAGCAGTAGCGGCAGTACCAGCAGCACCAGCCACGGCCCCTCTTCGCGCCACTGATCGGTGTGCATCGACGATTTGCTTTCACTGCGACTTTGATCCGGATGCAGGCCGGGCAGCCGCTTTACATCCACATCATCCGCCCGCAGCCGTTGATAGATCCCCCCGCCTGCTGATGCCAGCGCTGCCAGACGATCCTCATGCAGCCGCGGCATGACGATATTGCCTTGCTTATCCTTCAGAAAACCGCCGGCGGCAAGCGCAATCGGTGCGCCTTCTGCCGTGCCCACACCGATAATACTGAGGCGGTGCCCGGCCGCTGCCAGTTGCAGTGCTGCAGCTTCGGCATCGCCATCCACGCCATCGGTGAGCATCACCACAGAGCCATGGCTGATCGCGCCGCGCTTAAGCATCAGCTCAGCCCGTTTCAAACCGGCTGATGCGCGTGAGCCCTGCACCGGCATCATCGATGTATCGAGGCTGGAGAGCAACGTCAGAATCGCCTTGTTATCGGTGGTCATCGGCACCACATCAAATGCCGAGCCGGCAAACACAATCAAGCCGGTCTGTCCCTCGACTCTCGCCCGCAGTACATCCTGCACCTTCTGCCTGGCCCGTTTTAAACGGCTCGGTTTCAGATCACCCGCATCCATGGAGCGCGACAGATCAAGCACAATAATCATCCCCGATTGCGCCCGATAGACCGGCTGAGGCAAGGCCTGCCAGACAGGTCCTGCCATCGCCACAATCAACAGAATACCGCCAAAGAGCAGTGTCGCCGGCAGCAGCCGGCTACGTACCTGCCGCTGCGTTTCACCCACCAGATATTTCAGCAGCGCCGGATCACACAGCGCCGGCCAGCCGTTAGCGCGACGCTCACTGCGCCACAGCCCGTAAACAAGCAGCAACCAGAGCGGCAGCGCCAGCAGCCACAACGGTCGCAACAGGTGCAGTGTATTCAGCGCCTCCATACATCTCTCCAGTGCGTCATGGACAGGGCCAGCAGACAGGCCAACAGGCCGCCCAGCGCCAGCGGCCAGACAAACAGGCTGTGACGCGGACGGAACACGGCACTCTCTCTTGCTACCGGCTCCAGCTGGTCAATCATGGCATAGATCTGCTGCAACTGCTGCGTGTCGCGGGCACGGAAATAACGACCGCCGGTCTGCCCGGCAATATCCGTCAGCATCTGCTCATCCAGCTCAGCCGACGGATTGATCTGCTGCGAGCCGAAAAATGATCGTACCGTCATCGCATCGGCACCTATGCCAATCGTATAGATAATCAGGCCATGTTGCGCAGCAAGCTCTGTTGCCTGTTTGACCGATAGCTCACCGGCTGTATTGACCCCGTCGGTCAGCAGCACCAGTACCTGCTGTTTGGATGCGATCTGTTTATCCCTGTTGCTCTGCTCCAGTCGTTTGACCGCCAGACCAATGGCGTCGCCAATAGCCGTGGCTTTACCGGCAAGTCCTACAACCGCTTCGTCCAGCAGCGTGATGACTGTCTGCCGGTCAAAGGTCAGCGGCGTCTGCACATAGGCGTTCGAGCCGAACAGAATCAGTCCGACCCGGTCCCCCTCGCGGCGGTTGATAAATGCATCCGCCACGGCTTTTGTTGCCGTCAGCCGGTCCACCTGTTGGCCGGAGAGGGTAAAGTCCTGCATCTGCATGGAGCCGGAAATATCCACAGCCAGCAACAGATCACGACCGCTGACCGGCAGCGCAACAGCATCGCCGTACCAGGCAGGTCTGGCTGCCGCAAACAGCATCAGGGCCCAGATCAGTGCTGCCAGCAGCAGGCGGGGTAACTCCTGACTGCGCGGGCTCAACGATTCGGACGGGTTGGAAAACTCCGCGGCAAAGGGAATGCGGGCAACCACACGGCTCTGTGCTACGGGTGCCATCCATTTGCGCACCAGCCATGGCAGTGGCAGCAGTATCAGCAGCCATGGCCATGCCAGCTCAAATCCGGCAATCGTCCACGGACTCATCGCTGCGCCTCCAACCAGTCACGACATACGCAGCTCAGTGCCAGCGCATCGGCAGCACTCACCGCGCGATAGGGCGACTCAACAAGCGCGCGCCCGGCACCAGCGGTGAAATCCTGCTGCTGCCAGCGGCTATCCAGCCATTGTAACCAGGCCTCACCCGTCACTCCGGCCGCCTCGCTATCGAGCTGCACGGCGACCCGTCGCATCAGTACAGACAGCTCTGCCATAGCTGAACTCTCGCCCGACTGCAGTGCAGAATTAACATGATCAAACTCCCGTAACGCCTCAGTTAAAATAGTCTTTAATGCAGGCTTACGATACGTGGAGCGGCGTCTTCGCCACAGGTACCAGCACCCGGCCACTAGCAGGCAGGCAGTCACAAGTAGCAGCCACCATCCCGGTGCCGGTGGCCACCATGAGATCATCTGTGGCAGATGAATATCCCGCAACTGGCTCAGTGCATCCGGATTCGCCGCTGCCATGCTCAACGTCCCCGGCCCAGACGCCGCGCCAGTACCGCGGCCGGATCATCATCGGTCGCACACTCTATCAGCACAAAACCGGGTCGCTGTTCCAGCCGTTTCAGCACTGCGCGGCGCTGATGAAATCGCGCCGCATGCTGGCTGCGCTGCGCTGACTTGCTACTGTCGATCTGCTGCATGGCGGTACCATCTGAGGCATAAAGCATGCCTGCATCGCCCATCTCACGCTCAAATGCATCATAAATGAAGACAAACAGGATGCTGTGATGCGCCAGCAGGCGCATCAGCATGGCCTCACTGGCATCATCCAGTCCCCTGCCGTCACTGACCAGCATCATCAGACTGCCTGCCGGCGTGACATGATCGGCCCGCTGCAGGGTGCCCAGTAGTGAATCACAGGCAGCAGTCGGACGCTGCTGCCAGTAAGGGTGGGCAAGCACGTTGCCCAGCATGCGCATGACCGCCCGCTTGCCGCGCACGGGCCGCGCCGGCCGCATAGCGCCATCACCGGAGGCATCAAAGATCATACTGCCGACCCGATCCCCCTGATGCAGGATACTCCAGGCCAGCAGGCTGGCGCACTCAGCCGCCACCACAGACTTCAGTGCCCCGCGCGTGGCGAAGAACATCGCCGGCCGCATATCCAGCAGCAGCATGGCCGGGCGCTCCCGCTCCTCACGAAACAGTTTGGTGTGTGGCTTGCCCGTGCGTGCCGTCACCCGCCAGTCCATGCCGCGTATATCATCACCGGCCTGATACGGACGCACTTCATCAAACTCAATGCCGCGCCCCTGAAAACGCGACAAGTGCGCGCCAGCCATGCGCGCACGCGGGTATCCCTCACGCAGGTGCAGACCTGCTGCCGGCCGCTGTAGATGTATCAGATAGGAAAGCTCGGGTATGATCGGACTGGGGCGTTGCAGTTTATTCTCCTGTATAGCTATCATAATAAATACAAAAATATTATCACCGCAGAGTACGCAAAGGATCGCAAAGGAAAGGCAAAATATTGTGTGTTTAACCGTGCCGGCGGCAGGTGGAGAGCATCAGACTGGACACTCTCTCTATAATATTTTCTATACTGCGTTTTCTCTGTGCGATCCTTTGCGTCCTCGGCGGTGAGCGTCTCTGACTTCAGGGCACGGCGACGCGCTTGAGCAACTCAACAATCACATCATCCACACTGATGCCCGAGGCTTCTGCTTCAAAACTGAGCAGGATACGATGACGCAGCACATCCGGAGCAATGCTCTGAATATCTTCCGGGCTGACATAATCCCTGCCGGCAAGCCAGGCATGGGCACGCGAACAGCGATCCAGTGCAATTGTCGCACGCGGACTGGCCGGATATTGAATCCAGCGCGCCAGATCACTGCTATAGGATGCAGGCTGGCGCGTCGCCATCACCAGATGCACCAGATACTCTTCCAATGCATCGGCCATATGCAGATCCATGGCCGCACGTCTGGCGGCAAAAATATCCGTCTGCGTCACCGTGGCGCCTGCTACTGTGCCGCCGGCGATAAACTCCGAGCGTGAGAGGCGCAGGATGGCTTTTTCTGTGGCGGTATCGGGATAATCAATGCGTACATGCATCAGGAAACGATCGAGCTGGGCTTCCGGCAACGGATAGGTGCCCTCCTGCTCAATCGGGTTCTGGGTCGCCATGACCAGAAACAGTTCGGGCAAGGGGTGTGTGGTCTTGCCCACGGTGATCTGACGCTCGCCCATCGCTTCAAGCAGTGCCGCCTGCACCTTTGCCGGTGCCCGGTTAATCTCATCAGCCAGTACCAGGTTATGAAACAGTGGACCGGCCTGAAAACGGAAGGATGAATCCTGCGGCCGATAGATGTCCGTACCGGTCAGATCCGATGGCAGCAGATCCGGGGTGAATTGAACGCGGTGAAAGTCCGCTTCAATGCCCTCACTCAATACCTTGATCGCACGCGTTTTGGCCAGCCCCGGTGCGCCTTCGACCAACAGGTGACCATCGGCCAGCAGTGCGATCAGCATGCGATCGACCAGATTTTCCTGGCCCAGCACCCGCTGCTGCACCCGCTCTTTCAGTAGATGAATAGGATTACGCATATACTCTCCGATATGAGGAAAATGACGGGTAACAGTCACAACCGCTCTGGCTACCCACCCGTTGCCAGTGCCATGAAAACATGAACCGGCGGCAATCTGCGACCTCTTTTATTACTGTTGGATTAATCGCGAAAGTTGGTGAATGACAATGGGCGATCCGTATCCATACCGCGTACCAGTGTCATGACCCCCTGAAGATCATCGCGTTTTTTGCCGGTCACCCGCACCTGATCGCCCTGAATCGCTGCCTGTACCTTCATTTTTTCCTGCTTGATATGCTTGACGATAGTCTTGGCCAGCTCTGTCGTGACGCCCTGCTTGATGCGGATAAGCTGACGCTTGGTGCCACCACTGGCATCTTCCGCATCATCATATTCCAGACACGATGGCTCCAGGTTGCGACGTACCAGCTTGGCTCGCAGAATTTCCGTTACCGTATTCAGTTTATTGATGTCGTCCCCGATAACGGTAATCGAATCATCACCCAGTTCAATGCTGGCCTTGCTGTGCTTGAAATCAAAGCGGGTGGTTATCTCTTTGATCACCTGATTGACCGCATTGCTCATCTCCTGCATATCGGTTTCACTGACAATATCAAAACTTGGCATAATCGTACTCCGGTAATTATTGGTATGAAGCTCGGGACGGTTGCCCTGATTGCACAACCTGTTACGAACCCGGCAGTTTCTGTCTGGCCGCTTTCAACTCCGAGAAAAAACAAAATACTGCCGAGCCTCTTGCAAAACTATTCAAACCAATTGATTTAAGCCTCGCATAAGAGGCGAAAGGAATCTCCCTGTCTGGTAGGGTA
>PFXI01000109.1 GCA_002791575.1 Zetaproteobacteria bacterium CG_4_9_14_3_um_filter_54_145
TTGCTTCGTCCGAAGCACGGGTTGCGGAACCACCATTATATCAATGGGTTAGGCGGGGCTCACCTCTTTTTATGAATTATTCAGGTTAGGACAGTCAGCCATATATGATGGTTTGATCGCGGCAAGCAGGAGGTGATATTTATGGATCTGTTAAACAGGAAATGCGTACCCTGCCAGGGCGGTATGGCGCCGATGCCTGCCAGTGAAGCAGAGTCGAGGCTTGCTTCGGTGTCCGGCTGGGAGCTACAGGATGAGGCCCGTAAACTCAGGCGTACGTTTATGTTTGCCGATTTCATACAGGCTCAGGATTTTGCTGTTCGGGTTGGCGGGTTGGCACAAGCTGAGAATCATCATCCGGATATCAGTTATGGCTGGGGCTATTGCACCGTGCTGTTTTACACGCACAAGATCGGTGGCTTGCATGATAACGATTTTATTATGGCGGCGAAGGTGAATGCGTTGGCGGTGTAGTGGTGGCATGACCGACCGTCGCATCCCTCTGCCTTTTACCGCCCTACATCCCCAGTCCGAAAAAGCCTGAACCTGTTGTGCCGGGTTTGCCCGTAGATTCATTGGCGGGGGTCTCCCCGGTGGGGGCCGTGCCGCTGCGGAATGCTTCGACAGTAACCTCTTCGCTGTCCGGGCCGGGTAACAGCCCTGTTTTTTCATCAATGGCAACCCATTCAATGCCTTCAGGTGGCGTGAATGACTCTTTCGGCTTGTCCTGATGGAAGGCCTTCATGGCGGCCAGCCAGGTAGGCAGCGCTGCATGGGCACCGGTTTCCCTGCGGCCCATTGAGGTCGGGGTATCCCGCCCTGTCCAGACGCCGGTCAGTATTTGTGGTGTATATCCCATAAACCATGCATCCACCTGATTATTGGTAGTGCCTGTCTTGCCTGCTGCCGGGCGATTCAGTGCGAGGGCGCGGCGGCCGGTACCGTGCCGGATGACCCCTTCCATCAAATGGGTGATCAGAAATGCATTGACGGGATCTATGACCTGATCGGCAGGTCGCATGTGTTCATTGACGGTCATCACCGGGTCAGCATGGCAGACCTGGCAGCGGTGACCGGCAACAGAGCGGAACAGTGTTTTGCCGGTGCGGTCCTGCACCTGCTGAATCGCGACCGGTTTCCATTTCTGACCGTGGCTGGCCAGTACGGCATAGGATTCGGTCATTGCCTCCGGTGTGACTTCGGTGGCGCCAAGGGCCAGCGCCAGCTGGGCCGGGAAGTTGCGCTGCAGCGGGTAGGCCTGCAGGTCACTGAGAAAACGCTGGATGCCAACATTCTGCAATACCTTGATGGACGCGAGGTTGCGCGAGTGTTCAAGCGCATTGCGCAGCGTGACGGGGCCGGCAAATTTGTCTTTATAGTTTTCCGGGCGCCAGAAGCTGTCGCCGCTCTGTCCGTCAAATACGACGGGGGAGTCCATGATAATGGATGCCGGTGTAAGGCCGTTGGCCAGTGCCGATGTATAGAGAAATGGCTTGAACGCACTGCCCGGCTGACGCTTGGCCTGGCCTACGCGGTCAAAACCGCTGACCTGATAATCATAACCGCCGACCCTGGCCAGAACCGTGCCGCGCTCCAGGTCGATGGCGTAGAGGGCGGATTCGACACTGGGCTCCTGTGACAGGCGCACGCCCTGTTTATCGTCCCCTCGCAGCCGGATCTCATCACCGGCGATCCAGGTTCGCGGGTGTTGTTTGAGCGTGGCCAGCTGCGCATCGGTAGCACCATCTTCCTGATAATCATGAAGCGATTTCCATGACCATTTCGGATCACTTAACAGCCATGTGCGGAAGCCATCGTTGACTTTCAGTTCTCCCTTTTTGGAGACGCTCTCTACCAGAGCGGGAAACAGGTTTTCGCCTGTCAGTTGCGGCGGTGTTTGATCGACTTGTTCACGCCAGCCGGTCAGCAACCCCTGCCACTCGTTGCGCGCATGCCAGGTTGGATAGCGGTATAGCTGATCCTGTTCAATATCCAGCACTCCACGACGCAGGGCGCTGATAGCGGCCATTTCGGCCTTCTCGTCGTAAGGGATGACAATGCTCAGCCCCTGGCGCCGCAATGTATTCGTGCCGAAACGCTCAACCAGTTCGTGATAGACCTGATCCGCATAGGCATCGACCAGCTTGGGGGATTCCAGCGGTTGAATCAGCATCGGTTCCTGCTGGGCTCTGGCGATCACCTGTTTGTCGGCCACGCCGCTGCTCTGCATCAACTGCAATACTGTGTTGCGGCGTTGTAGTGCTTTTTCGGGGGCAATGTGCGGTGCATACCTGCCCGGTGCCTTGGGCAAGCCCGCCAGCACAGCGCATTCGGCCAGGGTCAGTTCATCCAGTGACTTGTGGAAGTATCGCCATGCTGCAGATGCAACGCCGTATGAACCGCGACCCAGATAGATCTGATTGAGGTAAAGGTAGAGAATGTCCTCTTTCGAAAATGTCTGCTCAATCTGGTAGGAGAGGATGGCCTCGCGAATCTTGCGCGTATAGGAGCGCTCATTCGTCAGCAGGAAATTCTTGGCGACCTGCTGGGTGATGGTAGAACCACCCTGAACGGTGTGTCCTGCGCTCAGATTGGCCAGCGCAGCCGACAGAATGCGCGCCGGGTTGATGCCGGGATGCTCATAGAACTGCTGATCCTCAGCCGCCAGAAAGGCGCTGACCAGACGCTTGGGTATCCGGTCAAATGGGGTCAGGATACGGTGTTCATCGGCGTATTCCGCCAGCAGTTCACCATCGGTATTGTAGATGCGGGTGACCAGCGGCGGTTGATACTCGGAGAGGGCTGAGAGCTTTGGCAGGTTGCTGGAGAAAACCATATAGCCTATGGTCAGCCCCATGGCGGCAAGAACGCTCAAGGAGATTACGATTTTCGCGATAAGAGAAAGGATGCGCATGTTTCCGAATCCAACCGCAAATACTGCAGACAGGCAAGCCGGAGTATCGGTCTGCCCGGATGCCGGCAGCAGATATCGCGGATTCACACTGCTGGAAGTGATGATTGTGATCATGATTGTCGGTGTGCTGGCGACCATTGCGATTCCTGCTTTTTCCACCTGGCGGGAAAATCAGGCGGTGCGCTCGGCCACACAAACCCTGATGGCGCAGTTGAAACAGGCACGTGTGTTGGCACTGAGTGAAAACAGGAGTGTGAGCATCACGTTTACCAGCACATCCTATGTCTTTGATGCAGGCTCGAGCGCCACATGTGACCGCTGTAAAAACGAAACGGTAGCCCTGAGCAGCTTTTCAAGCAGGCTTTCACTCTCGCCGACAACCACCCGCACCTTTTCCAGTCGTGGTACTGCCAACTCCGGTACGATCACTCTGACTGCGGGTGCCGCCAGTCGGGCAATAACCATCAATATTATCGGCAGGGCCTACTAGTATGCGGCGGGAGAAGGGTTTTACCCTGATTGAGGTGCTTATCACGCTGGTGGTGGTGACCGTGGGTGTTATGGCGTTGAGCAAGTTTACGATTGCCATTATGGGTAGCGGTCAGGTTTCTCGCGAGCGGCTGACGGCGGTGCATCTGGCTGAGCAGGTACTCGAGCACTGGCAGCATGATGCCTCCGATTATGCGCCGGTGATTGCCACCGCAGGCTGTGCTCTGAGTGATGCAGGCGGGGCGCCATCTTATCCGGTCACAACCACCTGCACATCAGGGGCGGGTGTCGGCATCAGCTATACCATTAGCGTCAATGAGTCAGCGGCAACAGGCCCGCTGCCGGCTAATCTGTCTGCTGTCGGAAACTTTACCCAGCAGGGTTATGCAAATACGCCCAAAACCAAGGTTATAACGGTAAGCTGGTCGCATAAAGGCGCAACACGCTCCATTTATCTGACGCATCTGTCGGAGCCAAAATGAAGATGCAGGATATGACTCAGGGCCGAAACGGCGAGGCCGGATTTACGCTGATTGAAATGATGATCAGTATGACCATGGGTCTGGTGATTATCGCCGGCCTCTCGCTGGTGTTCAATACCAATAGTAAAATATCCAGTGCAATTACCTCCCGAACCGAGCGCATGAGCGATCTCTATCTTGCTTCTCAGCTGATGCAGGCCGGACTGCGTGAATCGATGTCGGTGACGGCGCCGGCCTATCCCGCCGATCTGGCCGCAGGCGGGAGAAAGCCTGCAGCTATCTGTTCTGCCCCGAACAGCCAATCGGTCAGCATTCCGGCCAATTATCCGGCCAGCTTTCCCTATCTTCCTTATTGGGATGCGACCAGCAAGACGTTGACCTATCAGGATATGGACGGGAATACCGGTATTTTTCATTATCAGCATACCCAGACAGATCGCCTCTACTGGCTTCGGCCGGACCCGTGTGTTTATCAGTTTCAGGAGCTGTTGCGGGATTTGGATACAACCAATGGTCTGGTGGTGTCGCCTACATCTGCAGGCGGGCCAGTTAGCATAACCCTGCAGTCCACATATTCGAATGAGCAGCATCAGGGCAGCACGCTGTCGCTGAGCTTCAAGCTATGGCCGAGGAATTGAATATGGGGAGTCATTTTTTGTTGCATGAGGCGGGACGAAACAGCGGGCAGCGTGGTTTTGTGCTGGTTACATCGCTGGTGATGCTGGGGCTCTTGACGCTGATGTCGCTGGCGATGTTCTACTCCGGGCGTATTGCCACCCAGACCAGCAGTACGGCGCAAAGCTCGACCGAAGCCTACTATTATGCTGAAACAGCCGTGCATTATATCTCATGGGCTTTGGCCAATGATGCAGAATTTGATAATCATACCTACACCGGTACCTATGTCGCGGCGGCATTTGGCGAGCCCTTGACTCCGGCCGCTGCTGCCTCGGTAGGGGACTACAATGAGTTGCTTGGCTACCTGTGGACACCCGGCCCGACTGCAATCAGTGATACGCTGCCCGCCGGTACTGCCGGGCAGTTGATGTATTTCGATAACAGCCCGATGGGTGGCCGCCACCTCTGTCTGCAGGATGCCTCACTGTTTAATAACTGTGTGGATGTCACAGTTGATCCGTCCACCCGGGTAGAGCCGTCGATGAACAAGATCAGTGCGCAGCTGCCCCGTTATATCAGGCTGGATATTGCTGCCGATGGCTCGATTACGCCGACTATTCCATCCCTGCCGCACCATGCCACACCTGTTGTCGGGCAGGATATTCCCGCCAATGGCGCTATCATATGGCTGGCTGCGGGGGACCCGAATAATGCCAATCATGATGTGGAAATATACCCTCTAGATCCTGCCAATGCCTATGGCGGCACAGCAGCCACAGCTTGTGTCGGTGGCACATTGCCGAATTGTCCGTGCGACTCTGTCAATGACCCTGCATTTGCTACAGCTCAGGCTTGCGATGCGAACAGCGGTCTATGGTTGTCCACCTACAACATAGTTGCTTATGCCGTTGGTTATGTGAACGGTAAGCCCAGCCATATGCTGCGTGCCGTGATCCAGTAGCCTGTGGCGTAGACGCACAGTTGAAACGGGTTTGATTTGACCGTGGCGGCTTGATCCATATATTGCCCCCTTTATTATCAGGAGATTCTATGCGGAATTTGTTTTTGATGGCCCTCTTCGGCCTGTTTATGTTTGCCGGCATTACCACCCAGCAGGGTGTTGCGGGCTTTATTGCTACCCCGGCTTTTGCTGGAGGGGAGAGCGATAATAAAGACAGCGGTAACAGCAGCGAAAGCAAAGACAGCAACAAAAATGACAACGGAAACAGTAGCAATAGCGACAACAAAGACAGCAATAACAATGATAGTGGCAGTAAAGACAGCAATAACAATGATAGTGGCAGTAAAGACAGCAACAGTAGTGATGGCGGCAGCAAAGACAGCAACGACGGCGGCAATGATAGCAGCAGCAATGACAGCAATAGCGATGATCAGGCCAGCAATGACGATACGTCAGCATTCCACTGTCCTGCCGGCATCACCAGTTGCTACCGCGCGGATGGCACGGAATATGAAGATCTGAACAATCTGCCTGCGACAGCAGCCGGCGGTTCAGGCGGTGCGAGCAGCGGACCGGCACTGGTGCCAGGTCATATGCGCTCCTTCTGATTTGCCCCCTCTTCAGCTTTAATGGCGTCTGCTTCGGTAGACGCCATTTTTTTTTATTAAAGTTAGGCGATCTGTTGCCGATAGATTATATTGATAGTTTCCTCTGTTATGCGGTTACCGTTCCCTTGCGGGAGATACATGTAACGCAGGTCACATCTTTAAGTAGCCAAAAATGATTAACTGGCGTAGCCGGTTAACGACCCAAGGAGAAACACATGAAGAGAAATGCACTGTTTATCATCATGCTGGCGGCAATATGCAGTTTTGCCTTCACAGCTGAAAGAGGCGCGTTGTCGTTCGGAGCCACAGCGGCTCTGGCGGGTAACGATAACAACAGCAACAAGGATAATGGCAACAGCAATAACGATAACAACAGCAATAAGGATAATGGCAACAGCAATAACGATAGCAATAGCAATAAGGATAATGGCAACAGCAATAACGATAACAATAGCAACAAGGATAATGGCAACAGCAATAACGATAACAACAGCAATAAGGATGATGGCAACAGCAATAACGATAACAACAGCAATAAGGATGATGGCAACAGCAACAAGGACGACAGCAGCAACAAGGACGACAGCAGCAACAAGGACGACAGCAGCAACAAGGACGACAGCAGCAACAAGGATGACAGCGGCAACAAGGATGACAGCGGCAACAAGGATGACAGTGGCAACGATGATAATGCCAAGGTAACAATCTGCCACTTCCCTCCGGGTAATCCGCAGAATGCCAATACAATCCAGATTTCAGAGTCGGCTCTCGACGCGCATCTGGCCCATGGCGATAGTCAGGGCAGCTGCCCTGCATGTGCATGTAATCCGGATATTCCGGCTGCCAGTGCTACTTGTACATGTGCAGATGGAACCCCGGGCGTGCTTCCGGGTGTGACTCCTGGTGGCGGTAGCTCTACGGCTCCAGCAAGCAGTGTACGGGAAGTGTTTGGTAACTGATCCGGCAGCACGAATATTATTGTGCTAATGATGACGGCGTCCCTGTAATCGGGGCGCCGTTTTGTTTTTCAGCAGGGATCAGCGTTGATATTCTCGGGTGGCTGGCGAGCAGCGTCAGGCTTTAGGGGAAATCGCTTTGACTGTTCCTTGTGATGAATGGTGGATCTTCACGCCTGCCTGGTGCGGCGATGATGTATGGAGGATGTGATGAAAAGAGGTTGTTTTGTTTTTACAATGCTGGCGTTGCTGGGCATGGCTGTGAGCGCACCATCCGTATTTGCCGACAGTGGCGGCAGTAAGGACAAAGATAAGGATGGCGCTGAAAAGAGTGAGAAGGCAGCAGATAGCAAGGTGACAATTTGCCATGTGACTGGGGGAAATCCATCGAACAGGCATACCCTGAGTGTCGATCAGTCAGCCGTTGATGCGCATATGAATCATGGCGACTCGATGGGTGCATGTGCGGCGGCGGCAGCTACTGGCAGTCATGCGCCGTCGAATGTCAGGGAGATACATGGTCGCTGATTGCTATCGAGAGAACCTGGTGGCGCTTGGGTATCAGGTGATGTATTCGCTGTTGTAGCAGTGTCCGGGCTACAGTGATGCCAGCATGTCACTGACCAGCTTGAGTGCCAGTTGCAATCGATCGGGGTGCTGGCTGGAGAGACAGATCTTGCCACAGGGTTTGGGGCCGCAGCGGCCGGGATAGGAGCCGATCTCCACATCATTGAACTGCAGTTGAATGGCTGCAAGTCCTGCGGCAAATCTGCTCTCGGCCAGTTCCACTTCAATCTCCTGCCTGTGGAACGGCATGTCGCCGAAGTCATGCAGGATCGCATCGAGTTGCGATGCGAAAATATCGGGTACACCCGCCAGAATATAGACATTGCCGATATGCGCACCGGGGGCGATGGTTTGTGCACAGCGAATCAGTCGGGCTCCATCCGGCACGCGAGTCATGCGTCGGCGTCCGTCGTTGAGCCCCTCCTTGCCGTAAAATTCGGTCATCGCCTGCACAATAAAGTTGTGCTCAATCAGGCCCACGCCAAAGGCATCAGCGATGCACTCCATGGTGATGTCGTCATGGGTGGGGCCGATGCCACCGGAAGTGATGACAGCATCATACGTATGCCTGAGCCGGTTCAGTGTGCTGATGATGGCTTGCGATTGATCCGGTACAACGGCTATTTCAGACAGCTTGCAGCCGCAATCAAACAGCTTTTGCGCCGCCAGCCAGGCATTGGCTTCGCGGGTGCGGCCGGATAATACCTCATTGCCGATAACCAGAATGGCAGCAGTCTGATGATTCATTGGTGAAGAATCAGGGGTGAGGCGTCAGGCGTCAAGGGGAAGCCTTGCAGCATTCCGATGACGCACGGATTTTACTGCTTTCGCAGTGCGTTGATACGTGCCTCTGTCGATGGATGTGAGGCGAACAGGGCCATTAGTCCATCGGTAGTGCCGTGAATTTTCATCGTTGCGAGCGCATCTTTTGGCGCCAGAATTGAGCTCTCTTGCTCTTCGGCGGGTCTGGACTGTTGCGACAGTGTCTCGATTTTCTGCAGGGCACGAATCATGTTGCCGGCGCCATAGGCGCGGGCGGCATAGGCATCGGCCTTGAATTCACGGTGACGCGAGTGCCACATCACCACCACCGAGGCCAGGATCGAGAACAGAATCTGCAGTACCATGTTAACAATGAAGTAGAGCATGAAGTTCATTTCACCATCACGTGAGCCAGCGCTGGCAACCAGTCGCGCAATCATGCCGGCCAGGAAGTAGACAAAGGTGTTCATCAGTCCCTGCAGCAGCGTGGTGGCAACCATGTCGCCGTTATCGACATGGCCCATTTCATGGGCAAGCACCGATTTCAGCTCATCATCCGACATGGCCATGGCCAGTCCGGATGAGACCGCTACCATGGCGTTGTTGCGGGTGGGGCCGGTGGCAAAGGCGTTGGGTGCGTCATCCCAGTAGACCCAGACTTCGGGCATTTTGATGCCGGCCTTTTGCGAGAGTTCCCTGACCGTGTTGTATACGAGACGCTCTTTGGGTGTGGTGGGGTCGGTGACCTGCTGCATCTTGTACATGCGTTTGGCCATCGATTTTGACATCCACAGGGAGATGAATGCGCCGCCGAAGCCGAATACCATGGCCCAGGCGAACTGATAGGTGGCGACACTGCCACGCAAATCGATGCCGAAAGCAGGCAGCACAAAGTTGATCAGGATGGTGCCGCTGATCGCCAGTGTCAGAAAAACCAGTAAATTGGTGATGATCAACATGAATAAACCTTTAAAGCTTCGCATGATTCCTCCGGTTAGTTATCATGGGTGCAAATGTGGAGGTCGTATGCTGACTTTTCAAGCCTTGAAATCAAATGACAATAGCCTTAAGTACCCTTCATGAATTCAGATACCGTACTCGACCCCGATCAGATTGATGCAGCAGCTGCTGCGGATGCAGAAATAGAGAGCGGCACAGCCGCCGATACAGCCAAAGAAGGGACGCTGGTGCGCGCAGATGAAGCGCTGCCCGAGCAGCTGACACTGCTGCCTCTCTCCAATCGGCCGCTGTTTCCGGGGCTGGTCGTACCGCTGGTCTATGAGGGCGGAGAGATGGGCAAGGTGGTTCGCGATCTGGCCGATAGCCATGACCAGTATGTCGGCCTTGTGCTGGTGCGCGATGAGAATGAGGTCTATGCGCCGCAGAACCTGTATGAGGTGGGTGTTGTGGCCCGCATCGTCAAGGCGGTGGAAATTGAGGGCCATGGCCTGCATCTGGTTGTGGAGTGCATACGTCGATTCAGTATTGAGGGTTTTATCACCAGCGAAAACCCGATCAGGGTCGCTGCCCGTTATCGTACGGAAACCTCGTATGAGGATAATATTGAACTGCGCGCCTATACGGTGGCGGTGATCAATACGATCAAGGAGCTGCTCAAGCATAACCCGCTCTACGAGGAGGAGTTGCGCCTGTTTGCCTCGCGTTTCGATGTCAATGAGCCGAACCGCCTGGCCGATTTTGCTGCCAGTCTGACCACTGCCAGCCGGGAAGATCTGCAGGATATTCTTGAGACATACCCGATTTTTGACCGTCTGAAGAAAGTGGTGTCGCTGCTGAATCGGGAGCTTAATGTCAGCAAGGTGCAGACAAAAATTCGTGAAAATATTGATGAGCGCATCTCCGAGCAGCAGCGTCACTTCTTTCTGCAGGAGCAGTTGCAGGAGATTCAGCGTGAACTGGGTCTGAATGAAGATCCGCAGGAAAAAGAGCTGGATGACTTCCGTAAAAAGGCAAAAAAGCTGAAGTTCAGCGAAGAGGCCAGCAAGGTCTTCGAAGAGGAGTTGAAAAAGCTGTCGATGCTTGACCCCTCATCGCCCGAGTACAATGTGACGCGCACATACCTGGATTGGCTGACCTGGCTGCCATGGGGCAAGTTGTGCCGCGAGCGCTATAATCTGAAGGCTGCGGCCAGAACCCTGAACAAGCACCACGCGGGTCTGGATGATGTAAAGGATCGCATCCTCGAGTTTATCGCCGTCGGCGCGCGCAAGAAGGCGGTCGGTGGATCCATTATTCTGTTTGTCGGGCCACCGGGTGTCGGTAAAACCTCACTGGGCAAGGCGATTGCCGAGGCGGTGAATCGACCTTTTTTCCGTTTTTCAGTCGGCGGCATGCGCGATGAAGCGGAAATCAAGGGCCACCGCCGCACCTATATCGGTGCGATGCCCGGCAAGATTGTGCAGGCCCTGAAGCGGGTGAATGTCGCCAATCCTGTGATCATGATCGATGAGGTGGACAAGATCGGTTCCGATTTCCGCGGCGATCCGGCTTCGGCGCTGCTGGAGGTACTCGATCCTGAACAGAATTTCGATTTTATGGACCACTATCTCGATGTGCGTTTTGATCTGTCGCGCGTACTGTTTCTGCTTACGGCCAATCAGCTGGATACCGTGCCGCGCCCGCTGCTGGACCGTGCCGAGATCATTCGACTGCCGGGCTATATGGCCAGTGAAAAGGTGGATATCGCCCGCAAACACCTGTGGCCGGCGCAGCTGAAAGAGCATGGGCTGGAGCGAGAGGATGTATCTGTGACCAGTGCTGTATTCCGGCATCTGGTTGAAGATTATGCCCGCGAACCGGGTGTGCGCCGACTGGAAGGGTTGATGAAAAAGATTCTGCGCAAGGTGGCGAGGAATCTGGCCGAAGAGAAGGTGGAGCTACCGCTGCGTATCGCTGTCTCCGATATCAAGGGTTATATCGGGCAGCCGCGCTTTCGCGAACAGGCAATCAAGGAGGGGGTGGGACAGGCGACCGGTCTGGCCTGGACCGCCATGGGTGGTACAACGCTGACGCTGGAGGCGACGATTACCCATCGCGATGCTCGCGGCATGAAGATCACCGGCCAGCTGGGCAAGGTGATGCAGGAGTCCTCCGATATTGCCTACTCCTATGTTGTGGCCAATCTGGAACGATTCGGCGCACCCGTTGATTTCTTCGACAAGGCATTTGTGCATATGCATGTGCCGGAAGGGGCCGTACCCAAGGATGGCCCGAGTGCTGGCATTACCATGGCGACAGCACTGCTCTCCCTGGCGCTGGATCGGGCACCTGCCCGTATTGCCATGACCGGAGAGCTGACGCTGACCGGCGAGGTGCTGCCGATCGGTGGCGAGCGTGAAAAGCTGCTGGCGGTCAAACGACTGGGTATTACCGAGGTGATTCTGCCGGCGGCGAATGAGGTGGATGTGGATGAGCTGCCTGAGTCGGTGCGTGAAGGAATCACGATCCATTATGCCCGGCAGTTCAGTGATGTGGCCAGACTCATGTTCGGCATTCGCATGAAACCGGTAAAACGATGTAAGGTCGAACTGTTGAAGCCGTCCGACAAGACGACTCAGACAGACCAGACTTGATCAGGAGATCTTGACGACAATATCGTTCAGTTTGTCGGCGGCGTGGGCCAGACGATCCGCGCCGTTCGACATATGGCGGTAGATCTCCCTGTGTTTGAAGATATCAATGATGGCCAGCGCCAGCAGTTGGTGCCCATCACCGTTATTGTCTCCGGGGATCTTTTTCAACATGGCCTCAGTATGAAACAGCTGCCCGATGGCATGTCGATATACCGACTCAACCCGGCGCTCGGCCTTGCGCGCTGCCATCGCATCGTGCTCGGCATGGGACGGCTCTGCCGACAGCTTGGCAAAGCCGCGTTGCAGCGCCTGGCACCCGGCCAGTAATTCATTGGCCATTTCAAGCATGTGCCGGTCCGGCTCCAGATTGAGTACTTCCATTTCACGTACTGTGGTTTTTGCATAATTGATGATGTCATCAATGCTGGTGATCGCATCGTGGATATCTTCACGGTCCATCGGGGTTGTGAATGCCTTGTCGAGCACCTGGCTGTTCCGCCGTTTGAGCTTGTCGCCCTGCTTTTCCAGCCGCCGTATCTCGGCCGCGGTCTCGGCATCGCCGCGTTCCATATAGCTGACAAAAACCGTCATGGCCTGCAGGCAGAGGTCGCACTGCTCATTGATCAGCGTAAAAAAATCGGGCATGGGTGGAATCACCCTGTCGACCAGCTTTCTCAGGTAGCTTCCGATGGTTCTGCTCATATCATACCTCCTGTGATGCCGGTTGCGAACTGCAACAGCATATAGATGCTTGCGGCGATTACGCCTGCACCCGGAATGGTGATGATCCAGGTGCTGACAATGTCGCCGGCTTTTTTCCAGCGTACCGAGCGGGGGCGCTCGGAAGCACCAATGCCCATGATTGATGATGAAACGACATGCGTGGTCGAAACAGGCCCCCCCAGCATTGCGGCCGAAAAGATGACCACGCCGGCGGTGATCTGGGCGTTGACCGCATGCAGCGGCCGGATCTTGTAGATGCCGAAGCCAACGGTGCGCACGATGCGCCAGCCGCCCGACATGATGCCCAGTGTGATGGCCACGGCACAGAGCAGTACCACCCAGAAGGGCACTTCAAAGGCCGGGATGAAGCCGCCAAGCAGCAGGATCATGGTGATGACGCCCATGCTCTTCTGCGCATCGTTGGCGCCATGGGCAAAGGCGAGGGCCGCCGTGGTCAGGAACTGGGTGCGTCGCAATGTCTGGTTGATCTGCAGCGGTGCACTGCGTAGCAGCAAGCCCATCCAGCGGTGGATCAGAAAGCCGGCCCAGAAGCCGATGACCGGGCTGATCAGCAGCGCCAGCAGCACCTTGAATACGCCGGTCAGGTGCCCCTCTGCCAGTTGCCGGATGCCCCATACAATATGCTCGCCACCGGCTGAGATCAGTACCGCCCCCACCAGTCCGCCAACCAGCGCATGCGAGGAGGAGGAGGGGATGCCGTAGTGCCAGGTGATGATGTTCCAGATGACTGCGGCAGCCACGCCGCACAGGATGATCGCCATGGCCGGCAGTGGCGGCAGTGCCGAAATATCGACAAAGCTGCCGATGGTATCGGCGACGGCTGTGCCACCGAGCAGCGGGCCGAGAAACTCAAACAGGCCGACAACAAGCACGGCCTGCAGCGGTGTCATGGCGCGTGAGGCAATGGCCGTGGCAATGATGTTCGAGGCATCATGAAAGCCGTTGGTGTAATCAAACACCACCAGCACGATCACTGTGGCTGCCGCAATCACGAGCAGACTATCCATCGGGTCTACCTCCTGCCTGGAGGGTGATCATACCCCCTGTCAAAGCTGGAGGGCAACCGCCAGCGGGTAGCTCTATTTGCTTAGTTTTTTTTGAAGCTGGTGACCAGCAACAAAACAACAGCCACCGAGATACAGGCATCGGCGATATTGAAGGCCGGCCAGTGGTATTCAACGCCGCCTGCGCGCACATACCAGTCGACAAAATCAACCACGTAGCCCAGTTGAATGCGGTCCCAGATATTGCCTGCGGCTCCGGCAAGAATCATCACCAGCAGCCATGAGGTGATGCCGGGGCGAAGACGCTCCTGCCACCACCAGATGAGCACGGCGATGGCGATACCGATGGTGACGCCGAGCAGCAGCCAGAGCCTGACGGCATCCGGCAGGTCGGCAAACATCGAGAAGGCTACGCCCGGATTGTAGGCGCGAATAATATTGAAAAAACCGTCGATGATCGATGCGGCCTGGAAATCGGCCTGCTGGATCCACCATTTGGATAGCTGGTCTGCGCAGAGCAACAGGGTAAAAAGCCCGATCTGCAAAGTTGTTCGACTTGTCATGGATACCTCGCCTGTAAACGGAGCGAAGCATGGCATAACACTATGGATATGCCAGCTGTCAATGCGATCAGGTAGCAGATTCGGAAGTGTGATGCGGGTCACATCATTGCCGGAATGGGAAGGGGAGCGTCCACGCTATCCGGCATCATAGGCAACGCTATTGCTAATGTCCGGATCAGCGTTGCCGATAGTTTGTAGCAGCGGTAATGCGCAAAGAATCGGCCCGGTGTGACAAGCCTCCTCCCCCCCCCCCTTCCCTGGAGCTTGTCACCCGGGTTCCGTTTTTGTTCCCCGTGTAACATATCTGGTGCAACCGGCCGGTTACCTGCTCACATGCAAAGCTTAATCATTCGATCTGCTTTGATTGCGGCTGTTTTCAGTGCATCAGCAGGCATTCACCCTGCTACGCCAGATATTGAAAAAGTTCCCTTATGCATCGCCGGTCTCCATGCTACATTGCGCGCATGCCAAATAAGTCTGCCGAAAGCGCTCACACCCCGATGATGCAACAGTACCTGAAAATCAAATCCGAATATGCGGATTGTCTGCTGTTTTACCGTATGGGTGATTTTTATGAGATGTTTTTCGATGATGCGGCAGAAGCATCACGCATTCTTGATATTACACTGACCAAGCGTGGAAAAGCGGGCGGTGATGATATTCCCATGGCCGGTGTACCCTGGCATCAGGCGGAAGGTTATCTGGCGCGTCTGGTGGCTGCCGGCAAACGTGTTGCGGTGTGCGAGCAGATGGAGCCGCCCGATGCCAGCAGCAAGGGGCCAGTGCGCCGGGAAGTGGTGCGCGTGGTTACCTCCGGCACCATTACCGAGTCAGAGTTGCTCGATCAATCGCGCTCGGCACCGCTGGTTGCCTGCTTCCGGCAGGGTGAGCGGTGGGGCATCGCGGCGCTGGATCTCTCCTGCGGAGACTGGCGTCTGCTGGATGGACATGGTGATACGGCATTTGAGGAGCAGCTGGCGGTGCTGGCACCGGCAGAACTGCTGCTGACGGCTGCCGATGAGACGGTGTTCACAGCGCCTGTTGCCCGACCCGGCGACTGGAGCTTTTCGGCCTCGGTTGCACGTGAACAGCTGGAGCAGCATTTCGGTATCAGTGACTGGCAGTCGCTGAATCTGGACGGGCACCCCCTGGCTGCTGCGGCAACAGGTGCTGTGCTGGTCTATCTGGGGCAGACGCAGAAGTGCTCACTGGCGCATTTGCAGCTGCCGGTATTTATCGAGCAGGGCGAAGGGATGCGCATCGATATGCGTTCACGCCGCAATCTGGAGTTGTACTGCGCCCTGAATGGCGACCCGAAAGGCGGCATGATTGCCGTTTTGGATGAGAGCTGTACGCCGATGGGGGCGAGGCTCCTGCGTCTGTGGATTGATAACCCGCTGACGGATCTGGAGCAGCTGCAGCAGCGACAGAATGCGGTGCAGAGCCTGATTGATGACAACGAAATGATGGCAGCAGTGCGTAGCGAATTGCGTGATGTGCGCGATATGGAGCGCATGCTGACCCGTATTGTACTGGCACGTGCGAATCCCCGTGATTTCAGGGGTATGGCAGAGGCATTGCTGGCACTGCCTGTGCTGCACAAGCTGCTCGGTGATCGTAGCGGCTTGTTTGCCGACATGATTACAGCCATGCAGGGGCTGGAGGCTGTGGCTGTGGAGCTGGATCGGGCTATTGTTGAGATGCCGCCGGCGCTGTTTCGCGATGGCGGCGTGATTCGCGAAGGCTTTGATCCGGAGCTGGATCGATTACGCGGCCTTGCCCGTGATGCCGGCGACTGGCTGCGTGATTACGAGGCACGGGAACGTGAGCGCACGGGGCTTAGCAACCTGCGCGTCAAATATAACAAGGTATTCGGCTACTTTATCGAGATTTCACGGGCCCAGGCCAAAGAAGCGCCAGTCGATTACGTGCGCAAACAGACACTGGTCAATGCCGAGCGTTTTATCACCGATGAGCTGCATCAGTTTGAATCCGAGATTCTCGGTGCACGCGATGCCGCCATGCAGCGCGAGGATGCTCTGGTTGAATCTGTGCGGCAATTGCTCAGCGGGCACGCGCCGGCCATTCAGCGGGCGGCGCGTGCCGTAGCAGCGCTGGATGTGCTGGCCTGCTTTGCCCACCTTGCCATTCGCCACCGCTATGTGCGGCCGCAGGTACATGGCGGGCGGGCGATGAAGATCGTCGGTGGGCGCCATCCGGTCGTTGAGCGACATCTGCAGAGCAATGAGCCGTTTGTGGCCAATGATACGCATATGGATATGAAGTCGCGCCGGTTTATGCTGCTGACCGGCCCGAACATGGGTGGTAAATCGACCTATATGCGGCAGGTGGCATGGATTGTCTGGCTGGCGCACACAGGTTGTTTTGTCGCCGCAGACGAGGCGCGTGTGCCGCTGACCAAGCGCCTGTTCACGCGTGTCGGCGCCGGTGATGAACTGGCCAGCGGCCGTTCGACCTTTATGGTGGAGATGATGGAAACGGCAACCATCCTTAATCAGCTGGGGCCGCGATCACTTGTTATCGTTGATGAAATCGGACGTGGCACCAGCACCTGGGACGGGCTGGCCATCGCCTGGTCGGTGGCCGAGCGACTGATTGGCTCAGCCGATGTGCTGACGCTGTTTGCCACCCATTACCATGAGTTGACGGAGCTGCCTGATACGTGGGCCGCAGCATTTAATGCATCGGTAACGGTTCGCGAATGGAATGGCTCAGTCATCTTTATGCATCAGGTAGTGGAGGATGCTGCCGATCAGTCCTATGGTATAGCCGTGGCACAGCTGGCGGGACTGCCGCGAGAGGTAGTGAAACGGGCGCGGGAGCACCTGTTCCGGCTTGAACATGGCTCGGAGCTGGCGGCGGAATCTGGCAAAAACCAGCTGGGGCTGTTTGCTGTGGCTGAGAAGAGACAACAGCAGGTGGAGCTGGAGAGCCTGCGCGCGCTCAGGGACAGGGTAAGGCAGGCGGATGTGAATACGATGCGCCCGCTGGATGCACTGATGTTTCTCGATAAACTGATACAAGAGGTGGAATGAAATGAGTTATGCAAATAAACTGACACTGCTGGCGCTGCTGGCATTAAGTGCCTGCACATGGGTGGAGCCTACTGATTCGGGTGTACATGTGCGTGTGGCATATTTAAGCCAGATTGATGGCTGCAAGGAGCTGGGCAAGGCTACGGTTGAGGTGCTCGACAAGGTGCTGTTTGTTTCGCGCTCGGCCGATCAGGTTGCGGCAGAGCTGGAGGTGTCTGGGCAGAATGCAGCTGCCGAAATGGGCGGTGATACGATTGTGGCTATGAGCCGGGTCATTGATGGCGAGCAGGTATTCCGTGTCTATCGCTGCAGGCAGTAATTTGACACCCCGCCAGGAGCTGGAGCGGGTCTATGCAGCGGTAGCTTCGGCTCTCGCCGCAGGTGAAAACGGGTCCACATTGAGCCGCTTGATGTGCAGTGGCGTGGATGAGCTGCTGATTCGTTTGTGGCAAACAAAGGCACCGAAAGCTGCGACCTGTATCGACCTGATCGCGGTCGGCGGTTATGGCCGCGGTGAGTTGTCGCCGCACTCCGACTGGGATCTGTGGTTTATTGTGCCGGATACCTGTCCGAAAGATGCAGAGGCTGAGATGCAGGCATTTCTGCTGTCGCTATGGGATATGGGGGCGAAGATCGGCCATGCCGTGCGTAGTGTGAAAGAGACGCTGGAGCATGTGCAGGAAGACTGGTCCAGTGCGACAGCTGCATTGGAGTCGCGCCTGCTATCGGGGCCGGGTGAGCTGAATCAGCAACTGCAGGCAAAACTGGATCTGTTTTTCAGGAAGCAGCGCAAGGCTTTTGTTGTGGCTAAGCTGGCGGAGCTGGAAGAGCGGCACCAGCGTACGGGTGGCACGGCCTTCTGGATGGAGCCTGATATCAAGGAAGGGCAGGGCGGCTTGCGGGATGTGCAGGCGGCTTTCTGGATGGGCAAAGTATGGTATGGCTGTGACAGCATTACCGGACTGATCGATGCCGGCGGCATTTCGGCACGGGAGCTGGAGCAACTGCTGGCTGCACAGGATTTTCTGTGGCGCTGTAGAGCGGCGCTGCATCTGGATGTGAAGCGGGCGAGCGACCGGCTGGGTTTTGAACAACAGGTAACGCTGGCTGAGCGTATGGGCTATCAATCTGCAGGGCACAGGCCGGCAGTGGATACCTTTATGAAGGATTATTTCAGACATGTCGGGCGGGTTGCTAGGGTTACCGGCCTGCTGGTCATGCATTTTCAGGAGCAGTTGCATCCACAGCGCTTCAGTTTCAAACGTGCTATCGGGGATGGTTTTACCCAGGAAGGTACACTGGTAGGCATCAGCGACGTCGATGTCTTCAAACAGGATCCGCTGCGTCTGCTGCGGGTGTTTTATGTTGCCCAGCAGGGTCAGCGCACGCTGTCCAGTCAGGCGCTGCGCCAGATTCGTGCCGATGTACTGCTGATTGACGATGCCTTTCGTGACAACCTCGAGGCACAGCGAATCTTCATGAGGATTTTGCGCGGCAAACGCAATGTGCACTGGGCACTGAAAGCGATGAATGATACCGGTGTGCTGGGGCGCTTTATCCCGGCTTTCCGCGAGGTGGTCGGTCTTGGCCAGTTCAACCGTTATCATGCCTATACGGTGGATGAACATACCATTCGCGCAGTCGGTGAAGCGCGCAATTTCTGGCATAGTGATCGACCCGTGCGGCTGTCGCTGGCGCATGAGGTTTGTCACGCCATTCACCGGCCTGAGCTGCTTTATATTGCGCTGATATTTCACGACATTGCCAAGGGTATGCCGGGCGATCACTCCGATGAGGGGGCAATCCTGGCGAGGGAGTTCTGTCAGCGTATGCATCTGGATGCGGATGCGGCTGAGCTTGTCGAGTGGCTGGTACGGGAGCACCTGCTGATGGCGGTCAAATCACAGCGCTTTGATCTGTCCGATCCGCAGGTGATTCGTGCCTTTGCCGAGCGCGTCGGCAACCAGAGCCACTTGCGCTACCTGCTACTGCTGACGATTGCCGATATTGCAGCGGTGGGGCCCAATGTCTGGAATGACTGGAAGGGGTCGCTGCTGCAGGAGCTCTACCGGCTTACCAGTCAGTATTACCAGAGTGATGAAAGTATCAGTGAATCCTCCGAACGACTGCACCGCACGCGCGTGCAGGCAGCACTTGATGGAGCGGGTGGTCAGCATGAATCGCTGGTGGCGGCAGTGGCGCAGATGCCGCGTGCATGCATCATGCATTTTCCACCCCGCCACCTGCAGCATATCGTTGAGCTGATTGCCTCAGTCGATGGCGATGGTGTGAAATACTGGGTGGATCGTGATCGCGGCCACAGCCTGTTTTTTGTCGTCGCGCGGGAGCGAAGCGGCCTGTTTGCTGCACTCACGGCGACGCTGACCTCGGGTCATGGCAGTATTATGGCGGCATATGCCGATGAACTCGCCGATGGTCGCGTGCTGGATGTGTTCCATCTGCAGAGCGGGGATGGTTCACCCTTTGATATCGAGAGCGACCTGGAGCGATTGCAAAGCCGCATCGTCAAGTTGCTGGCTGCAGATCCGATGCCGAGAATCGCAATTGAGGCAACGTTCAAAATCAATGTATTGATGCGACGGGTGGACGTTCGGGTACGTGAGCTGCCCGAAGCGTCATTCCGGGCAACGGCCATTGAGGTTTCAGCGGCCGATCAGCCACGTCTGCTGGCCAGGCTTGCCGATGCGATTGCAACCGAGGGCTATCAGCTGCACAGCGCTTCGGTCTCGACGTTCGGAGAGCGGGCTGTGGATGTCTTCTTTGTCACTGATAGTGAATCGCATCAGTTGACACAGCAGCAGCTTGCCTCGCTGAGTGAAATACTCAGTGATATTGCTACGTTGCCGGAGCAGACAGCCGGGGTATGATAGTCGGAACTGCAGTGGCGAGGCGCATCTTTTATGAATTTTCTTGAGCGGATATTCGAGACGCGAAAGACGAGCAAGCACGGTTTTGTCCTGGCGCTCGGTGGTGGCGGTGGGCGCGGGCTGGCTCATCTGGGTGTACTGGAGGTGTTAGAAGAGCATCACTGTCGGCCTGATGCCATTATCGGCAGCAGTATCGGGGCACTGTTCGGAGCGATGTATGCCATGCAGCCGGATGCACGCATCGTGACGGAGCGAGCGATGGAGATACTGGCTTCGGAGTCATTCAACAGTCTGGATCTGCCGGTGCTGGATGAGGCCGATACACAGGACCAGAGCTGGCTCTCCATACTGACCGCAGCAGCCAGACAGACCATGCTGTTTACCCGGGCCGCGACCGGCCGGTTTATTGCCGATACGAATGTGCTGACCGATATTGCTCTTACCTTCAGCGGCGGGGAATCCTTTGCCGATGCGCAGATACCGCTCTATATCACTGCTGTTGAGTTTCCCAGCGGCGAATGTCATCTGTTTTCCGCCCATTCAGGCATACCACTTGCCAGCGCTATTGCCGCCAGTATGGCTATCCCCAGCGTATTCGAGCCGGTGCAGATTGACGGCAAAAAGTATGTCGACGGGGGTGTTGTTGCAGAGCTACCCTCGAAAGAGGCCAGAATGATTGCCACTGCTAACCAGCTGGTGCTGGCGGTGAATGTCGGAGCCCGGCCGCGGCCGGATGTCGAACCGGCCAATGTCTATAGTATGCTCGACTGGACCGCACAGATTAAATCATTACACCTGCGTAAATACGCCAAGGATTATGCCGATATTGTTATCGAGCCACTGGTGGCATTTACGCAGTGGCATGACTTCTCCAATCCGGAGCAGGAGATCGACAAGGGGCGCCAGGCGGCACTGGAAATGATGCCGAAGCTGATCGGGCAGCTGGGACGGTGAGACTGTGGGGCAGGTAGAGCGGGGCGTTATACTGGCGGCAGGCCTGGGTACGCGGTTGAAGTGGTTGACGCATGGACGCCCCAAGGCGTTGATGCAGGTGGGCGGAGAGCCGGCGATTGTGCATGTGATCCGCGCCCTCGTAAGGCAGGGGGTGCGTGAGATTGCCGTGAATATTCATCACCATGCCGATCAGATGCGCGCGTGCCTCGGTGATGGCTCCAGATTCGGCTGTCACCTGTCGATCAGTTATGAGGCGGCACTGCTGGATTCCGGCGGCGGCGTGAAACAGGCGCTGGACCTGTTGCCGGGAAATTCTCCTTTTGTGGTATGGAATGCGGATGTGCTGAGTGATATAGATGTGCAGGTGCTGGCGGCAGCGCTGCCGGCATCATGCGATGCAGCGATCGGTCTGGTCTCCAATCCGGCCCATCATGCGCGTGGTGATTTTGCCCTGGAGAGGGGTTATGTCATGAGCGAGGGGAGCGAGCGCTTTACCTTTTCCGGTGTGTCGGTGTGGCGTGCGCATGCGCTGGATGCTTACAGCAGCGGCGACCTGTTTTCATTAACCCAGCCGATGCGCGCCCTGATCGCTAAACGACGCTGCGCAGGTTTGCTGCATCGCGGCCGCTGGTTTGATATTGGTCGTCCGCGGGACTTGATGCTGGCAAATCGTTTTTTGGGTGCCGGCTGATGCGAATCTGGATTGATGCTGATGCCTGCCCGAAAGTGATCAAGGAGATTCTGTTTCGTGCCGCAGAGCGTGTGCAGATGCCACTGACACTGGTGGCCAATATGAAGCTCCAGCACCCGAAATCGGCCTATATCGATTCTGTGCGTGTGGCCGCAGGCGCCGATGTGGCCGATGCCTATATTGTCGATCATTGTGAGCCGGGGGACCTGGCCATTACCGCTGATATTCCGCTGGCCGCCGGCATGATCGAGAAGGGTGGCTTTGCGCTTAATCCGAGGGGCGAACTCTACACGCCGGATAACGTGCGCAGGGCCTTAAGTATTCGTAATATGATGGACGAGATGCGCGGCAACGGTGTGATCACGGGCGGTCCACCCGCATTCAATAATGCCGACCGCATGGCCTTTGCCAATCAGCTGGATCGTTTCCTGACCAAACACCTGAAGGGGAAATCATGATTCTGCATGCGCAACTGGCGAAAGACTGTTTTGTTATCGGCCGCTTTCCGCTCTGCGCGCTGCTGCTGCTCAATGACAGCCACTACCCGTGGTTTATTCTGGTGCCGCAGCGTCAGGGCATTACCGAGATGCATCA
Organism: Zetaproteobacteria bacterium CG_4_9_14_3_um_filter_54_145; assembly: GCA_002791575.1. Classification (GTDB taxonomy): domain Bacteria; phylum Pseudomonadota; class Zetaproteobacteria; order Mariprofundales; family Mariprofundaceae; genus Mariprofundus. The sequence goes on from PFXI01000109.1 coordinate 22,442, forward strand.
GCTCACCGAGGCTGACCAGCAGCAGCTGATGCGCGAATCATGCCAGCTTGCCGCCTGTATCGAAAAGGAGTTTAACGCCGATAAAATCAATGTTGCCGCCCTCGGCAATATGGTGCCGCAGCTGCATATCCACCATATCGTGCGTTACAAAACCGATCCCGCCTGGCCTGCACCGGTCTGGGGCAAGTTCCCTGCCATCCCTTATGAGCAAGAGTCGGCAGATAAAATATCCCGGCGCATGCAGACATTACTGAACTTGAATTAAGCACGCCTAATCGGAGCTCCATTTGATTGCATGATTGGGGCTCCTCATAACTGACACACCCAGACAGATGTCCCGGTCACTGGTGGACAGTCTGTATATGCAGTATGCTGGCAAGCTGTGGCTGTGTATGTACAAGAAGATGAGCAGCTGCTCCCGAATGTATCCATGCCTGTTCCATGTTTGTTTCCAGATCAGTATGCAGCGCGCATATGAAGAGGAACGAGGCCCATGGTTCCTGTATCGATACTGACGGGTGCAGTGGGTGGGCAGGGAGCGATTTTAGCCCCCGCATTGCTGCCCCGCAGTGGGGATTTGAGCGTTAGTGTTAAACAGGAGAGGATGTGATGGATATAACCAAAATTGCGGCAGTTGCGCTGATCGTGGCCGGCGTACTGGGACTTGTGTATGGCGGCTTCAGCTATACGAAGGAGACCCATGAGGTGAAGTTGGGATCGATTCAGATGTCGGTAAAGGACAAGGAGACGGTTAGCGTCCCTGTTTGGGCTGGGGTAGGAGCGATAGCAGGTGGTGGCTTGTTGCTGCTGATTGCTGGTAACAGGCGCAAGCGCTGAGCTTCTTGTCGAGAATGGTGGGTCAGATTACGACTTTGCACCTGCTTGATTTACGTTGAATGCCGACATGACTCGCTTCTTGATGCGCTGCTCATCAGTGTCTTGCAGAGTGCTGCATAAGGCACCATGAAGCCACGCAATCAAGCAACAGTGAGTGCCTTACGCTCTTTCTCCAAGCCGCATTGAGCTGTCAGAAGCGGAACAGGGCGCGCATGAAGAACCAGTTGTCGGTTACCATCTGGATGCCGCGCGTTTTCTGATATGCCGGAATACGGTATTCGCCGCTGAGTATGATGGAGGGGGTGGCCACCCACTGAAAACCGGGTGACAGGAAGAGCGAGTTGATGCCGGTGTTCGCCACATTGTCGATTAGAGACATCATCGTATTCTGATAGGAAATCTTGCCATTATCCCTTGTACCATCGCTACTGTCGTTGCGGGACCAGACACCGTTCAGATCCAGCTTGACGTTGAATGTTGAGGCGATGCGATAACGTGCTGACAGATCGTAGTTCAGCCGGTCGCCCACTTTGTAACCGAGGTTGTTACGGCTGTTCATCTGATAGGTCAGCGATGGTGATAGCAGCCACTGAGCGCCACCGTCCTGATGCTCACCAAACGCGAGTGTACCGTTGGCAATAAGCAAACCGTCCCAGCTGCCTGTACCTGCCTGCATCATCATATGCACCAGATCGCCAGTTGTGGCGCTACGCGAAGTATACTTTCCTGTTGGTGCCTTGATGCCCACACCGACGCTGAAACGCTGGCGCGTGCGAAAATCGTTATCTTTATAAACATCACGCAGGTAAAGCAGTGATATATCGCTGAGACCGCTGATGGTCTCCATGGTCATTGGCCTGTAGGTGATGCCGGCCGGGGTCTTCATGCCCATGGTCATCTCCATGTCGTTGATGACATAGGGCACGGTCAGCACAAAGGCATTGTTCTCATCCATGCGGTAGGCGGCATTCACACCGATTTTCTGCATCGTCATTTTGGTAGGGACGCTGTACATCGACATTGCCGGACGCGTGGCCAGATTGTTGTTGATTACCTGCGTGGAGCTGAGCTTGCTCGTGCCCTGTTTGATCATTTTCATATTCATCAGATCAAACTGCGTGGTGATGCTCAGGCCGTTGGCGCTGCCCACACCCTCAACACCTGCTGCGATACAGCAGGATAAACCGCACTCGCTGGCGCTGGCATTGGCCGCGAAGCCCGTTAACAGCAGTGCAAACAACAGCCTGCTTCTACTCAAGGCAATATATTTCAAGGTGAAGCCCTCCCAAGGCGCGAGATGCAATCGACCCGGATTGATCCCGGAGCGTACGCTATGGGTAGGGTGCACGCAGTTGTATGCGACAAATTGTCGCACCTGCGATTGCCGGGCATAAAAGTACGGCGTAAGTGGTGAGGGCGGACTCTGTTTCGGGCTTTATCGCTCCAGCTGGTACTGCATGATGCAGTGACATCGGATCGGCGTGATCAGCTCTTTCGGCAGCGGCGGGAACGGGCGGGATGCTTGCAACGCCTCCATGCTGGATGTGCGCAGGACGTTGGAGCCGCCACTGATCTGCACATCGCTGATCTGGCCGGACGGATCAATCATGAATGATATATCGATATTGCCCTGCAGATGGCGGCGGCGGGCGGAATAGGGGTAGCGCTTGTGCGCTTCAAGCTCGGCCATGATGCGGGTTAGATACTGCCTGCGCAGCAGCTTTATCCGGTTCTGCTCAGCTATCCTATCCCTGCTCGGTGCTGCCTGCTGTGTGATAACAGGGGCTGACGGCTGTGCCGGTTTGGCAGCCGGCTGCCGGACGATGTGTGCCGGTTTTGGTTCGGCAGGTGACGGCCGGGCAACGTTGCGGGTTTGTTTTACCGGCTTTTTCAGCGCAACCGGTTCCGGTTTCTCTACCGGTAGTTCTGCGACCGGCTCCGGCTTTTCAGGTGCGGGCGCAGGCTCCACCGCTTTCGGTGCTTCAGCAGCCATGGCCGTTGTGACGAGCTCAACCTCCAGTAGCGCATCCCGATGCGGCGTGCCTGCATCGGGTTTGATCAGGCTGCCCAGCTGCACCAGCAGGACGATATGAATGACAGCAGCAAGCAGCAGCGATGCGGGCCCATGCCATGCATTTTTCCGCTCCTCGCGCACGCGTCCCTGCTCCGCGAACGAGAAGTCGGCGGGTTGGCGGTTGGTTGACATCATGCAGGTACCACCCTGAAGGCGCTGGCTATGCCCATTTAAAAGTTGGCACGCGCCTGCACAAAGAAGCTGCGCCCCTCACCGGGCAGACGTTGGCCGGTTGCCACAGCCGAAGTCTGGCCTGCGGCAACGCCGGCGAAAAGCATGGTGCCTGTGAATATCAATACTGAGCGCTTGTGTCGTGAGATACGGTTTGTTGCAGAGTACATAGGTTGGTCCCTTCCCCGGGTTGTTGCGACTAATGCTATGGAACCGTACTGCCCTCTTGAATGTGGCAAATTGTCGCATGTTATTGAAGGGTGGGTATTGTATGATTGCCACAGCAGGCAGTGATATCTCTCAGCAGGAGAACGGATGACATTGGACGGATTAGAGCAGGTGAGTAGTGCCAGGGTAATGCCGCGCAATATGGGGCGATTGCTGCTGATGCGCACGGTGCTGATTCTGTGTCAGTTGCTGCTGGTACTGGTGTCGCTGTTTTATGACGGTATCGCGCTGCCACTGCCGGAGATCATGGTTGTGATTACGCTGTATATTACGGTGAATGTCATATCGCTGGTCTTTCTGTTGCGCGGGAAGGGGCTTTCCGAGCGGGTCTATTTCGGCCAGCTGTTGACGGATGTGCTCTTTCTGACGCTGCTGCTCTACTTCTCGGGCGGCTATACCAACCCACTTATATCGCTCTACCTGCTACCGCTTATTATTGTCAGCTCAACGTTGGGCAGACACAGGGCGCTGGTGATGGCGGCACTGATTCTGATCTGCTACACGCTATTGGTATTTCAATATTGGCCACTGTTTACCATGGGCGGCGCGGCAGCCGGAGCTTCGGGGTTTCACCTGCATCTGCTCGGTATGTGGTTCAGTTTTGCGCTCAGTGTCGGGCTGATTGTATTTTTTATTATGCGCATGACGCGCAGTATTTATCAGCGGGATATGTGGCTGGCAGAAATGCGCGAGAAGGCCGAGCGGGACAGTCATGTGCTGTCGCTGGGGGCCATGGCTGCGGGTGCCGCGCATGAGTTGGGTACGCCGCTCTCTACGATTGCGGTCGTCGTGCATGAGCTGGAGTGCGACTATGCCGATCAGGCGGAGATCACCGGCCAGACGACCGTAATCAAGGAGGAGCTGGCTCGCTGTAAGCAGGTATTGTCGCAGCTCTCTGCCAGTGCCGGACAATTGCGCGCTGAGGGGGGCAGGCGCCTGCACTTCGAGGCTTATATCCGGGAGGTGACGACGCAATGGCAGTTGATGCGTCCCCGGGCTGAGTTGCGGCTCGCTACGGAATCTGCCGGGAGCTCACCGCAGCTGGTGGCGGATGTCACCTTGACGCAGGCTCTGTATAATCTGTTGAACAATGCTGCTGATGCGTCAAGTCACTGCATCAGGCTTGCTTATGGGTGGGATGCGGACTCGCTCTGGATGGAGGTCAGGGATGACGGGGCGGGATATGCGCAGCGGATTCTGGATAACAGGGGACAGCCGGAGATCTCCAGCAAGAGCCATGGTCGCGGCTTGGGGCTGTTTCTCAGCAGGGCCGTGGTTGACCGGTTGGGCGGACGCCTGGATCTCTCCAATGGCGATGATGGCGGCGCATGTGCCCGCATTACCTTGCCAGGGAGTAAGCTTTGATGAGTGATGCACGCTTGTTGTTGGTCGATGATGACCTCGTGTTCTGCCAGGTGTTGGGCAGAGCGCTGAAGAAGCGGGGGTTTGATGTGTTCGTCGCCCACAGTGTGGAGCAGGCGCTGGCGTTGCTGGATGAGGATGATCTGCCAGCTTATGCCGTTGTTGATCTCTCCATGCCGGGCTCTTCGGGTCTTGTGCTGGTTGAGCATTTGCGCGGTTTATCGGTTGATCTGCGTATCGTGGTACTGACCGGCTATGCCAGTATTGCCACGGCAGTTGAGGCGATCAAGCTCGGGGCAACGCACTATCTGGCCAAGCCGGCCAATGCTGATGAGATTGTCCAGGCCTTCGGCAGGGAGCAGGGGGATGTCGAGGCCAATGTCTCCGATCGTCCGTCCGTTCGCTTGCTGGAGTGGGAGCACATCCAGAAGGTGTTGTCTGACTGCGAGGGTAATATTTCGGCTGCGGCACGGGAACTTGGCATGCACCGGCGCACCCTGCAGCGCAAACTGGCAAAAAGACCACCCAAGTCCTGATCTCACACGGCACTTTTTGTGCGGGTCCGTAAGCAGGATGAAAATACTACTTGGTTTGGGGTGACTATCCTGGATAAACTACAATAAGAGTTCATTTCCGTTCGCAGTGAGGGGACTGATTCAGCTATGATGGCTGTGCAAGCCACCATAGCTGGTTGTATTACTTTTCGATCAGCAGCAGGTGCTTGTTGTCGTCGGTTGCTTCGTTGGAAAGCACTTTAAAGCCCTGCTCTTCGCATGAACGGGGTACATTTTCCAGCGGTTCGCCTGCATTGAGCAGTACCTCCAGCTGTTCACCTTTATCCATTCTCGCCAGCTTCAGCTTCACCTTCACAAAGGTCATCGGGCAGGTTTCACGGGTAATATCGAGGAAGTGTTTCATATGGCATTGTCCTTAAATAAAGATGATATGGGCATTTTCAGATTCGTTGAGGAAGGTCGCAACACCTGCCACATCCTGCACCTCTTCTATCATGTCGCTCTTTTCCACTTCCAGAATATGCATAGCCATTTCACAGGCGACAATGCGTATGCCGAGTGCATGAGCTGCTTCTACCAGTTCCGGCAGAGAAGCAACATTGTGTTTTTTCATCATGCTGGTCATCAATATCGGGCTGGCCCCGAAAAAATTCAGGCGCGATAGAGGCAGATTGTTCAGTCCTCCTATCAGGAAGTTGAATGCTCTGGCCATAATGCTCTTGCCCGTGGCGACGCGACCTTTTTTCTTCTTCAGTGCATTCAGGCCCCAGAAGGTGAAAAACATCGTGACTTCACGGTTGGTCGCTGCAGCACCTGTTGCAATGGTAAATGCAGCCACCATTTTATCGAAATCGCCTGAAAAACATACGATAGAGACCTTTTTCTTGTCAGCGGGCAGGGACATATCTGCACCTCCTTTTCGGCATGGGACGGGGCAAGCTAGTCGTTGACAGAAAAAGGGCAAACCGCGGATTTAAAGTTGAAGGCTTGTTGCGCGATATATAATAGACTTGAGTCCGGGGTATTTGTGTGCAGATAGCAAAACGACCTCAAGCCCTGAAAGGGTATGTCGAATACTCACTGTCTCTCTTCGCCATGGATGGCGGGCCCACTTAACGGTTTCTACCGTTGTTATTGAATGCAGTTGCTTGTCTTTGCGCGTATTGAATGTTGCAGGGGCCGTTTTCTGCGGACTCATTAAAAATAGCCGCAACTTTCACATGGTCTTGACTGGCTGTGGCGGCCTGAATCTTGCTCGCAGGACAAACGAACGAACTTGGGAGAGTGAAATATGCTTAAAGAAAAGGGAGAGCGATCGGCTCTGGAGGCGGGATTTGAAAATGTCCTGTGGTCTTCACGCTGGGCAGTTCTTGTTGCTGTAGTCAGCAGTGTGCTGGCAGCACTGCTTATGTTTTATATTGCGACAGTCGATGCCTTTTACACGGTAGAGCATCTGGTCTCCTACGCTGCTATTGATGACTATTCCGATCGCGGTGAAATCCGGGCCGAAGCTGTTGCTCAGGTGGTGGAGATTATCGATATCTTCCTGCTGGCCATTGTGTTGATGATTTTCGGACTCGGATTGTACGAGTTGTATATCGGAAGAATTGATCATGCCTACGAAGGTGATGATGATGCTTCAAAACACATGCTTTCAATCACCAGTCTTGATGACCTGAAGTCGCGACTGGGCAAAGTGATCATGATGATTCTGATTGTGAAGTTCTTTGAAATGGCTATCGGTATGGATATTGATTTCACCATGGCCCTGCTCATGTTTGCCGGCGGCGTTTTAATGACCGCAGCAGCGCTGATGTTCACCGAGATGGCGCACCGGGGCCACTAGCCTGAATAATTCATAAAAAGAGGTGAGCCCCGCCTAACCCATTGATATAATGGTGGTTCCGCAACCCGTGCTTCGGACGAAGC
>PFXI01000110.1:0-8150 GCA_002791575.1 Zetaproteobacteria bacterium CG_4_9_14_3_um_filter_54_145
ATCAACTGAAAAAGGAGTAGAAATGAGGCTTGATTATGCATGGGCTAAAACCGGCCATCCTAATTGTCGCCGACCGGACAAGGTAATTGACGCCCGACAATCATGACCCCCGTTTTCAATCGCTACATTGAAAACGCCGATCTGTCCGATGCTTCTGTTGTGAACAGGCAGGGACCACCGCCCGCAAGCAAGTGGTGGTGAGACAGGCATGGCCCCCTGATCCTGACATCTCTGTCCGGATTGTTACTGTATTGGTTTGAGATGAATTTTTGACTTGCCGTCAGTTTTAACCTCTAATTAGACATGTTGTCTGTTTGAGCGGAGAGGTTATCTGCGTGTATAAATATAGTCTGATAATCCGTGCCCGGTAAACAGATGCCGATAGCTATTTTAACCACGCATCCATTGAGGGCTATGTTTTCTGACCGTTTGTCAGCACCGCTCAAGGATGAGGCGCAGTTTATCATACATGATGGGTATCATGCGTTCAGTCGTATCCACGATGTTCTTTCCCGCGAAAAAGTAGATCTGGTTCTGGCGCGTATCGATGGCGTCAAATCCCTGCATGAAATAAGCAAAATTATACACAGTGATGGCGGGCATAAGGTAATCCTTGTCGGTGATCATGCGCCTGAGGTCATCTTTGAGTATATCAAGGCAGGGATCAAGGGCTATCTGGATAGTAGCATCTCACCCGATCTGCTTGGCAAGGCAATCCATGTCGTGCACCGTGGTGAGGTCTGGTTTGACCGTAAAACATCTTCCAGAGTGCTTGAACTGTTTGCTGTGCGTGAGGCAGAAAAGAGACAGAATAGAAAAATAGATCTGCTGACGGTAAGGGAAAAAGAGGTGCTTATGTGTGTCTCCCATGGTCTGAAAAACAGGGAGATAGCGGACTCGCTGTTTATCAGCGAGTCGACAGTGAAGACTCATCTGTACAGGATTTACGACAAGCTTGGTGTCAGCGATCGCCTTGCCGCGGCCCTGATGATGAGGGAGGGTGAATATGAGACATGACACGTTTGACATACAAGCCTGCGTGCCAGGTTCTGTAGCATGAAGATATATGTGCAATCATCAGATGCTGATTTTATTCAGCGCCTGAAGCTTGTCGATACTGATGTGGCGACTGTTGCCGTGGGGCTTCCTGATGAGCAGGTCAGCCACCTGCTGCGTGATGGCGATCTGTTTTTTGTTGACCAGGTGCCGGTGCACGGGGTCTATCACCTGCCGGCAAATGTGGTGGTGATTGCTACCGGGAACAGCCGCAGTGAAGAGTTGGTGGCGGCACGATTGGGCGCCAAAGGTTTTATTGCCAGGGATATTACGCAAGCGCTGCTGGTTGATGTGATCCGTTCTGTTACTTCCGGGGTGGTATGGATGAGTCGCGAAACGATTGCCAATGTCTTTGACGAATTCGCCAGACTGATGAACAGGGATCTGGAAAACCGTATCGGAAGATTCGGTCACAAATGAGCCGGTAGGCTATGGGTTGAAGCCGTACGCGCCGCTTACGTGCGGGGGGTTTAATTTGCAGCAGTTCTGATTTATACTGTGCGTAAGATGCTGGATGGAGGGATCGATGTCATACACCAAGGTTTTTGCTCGTGATATTATGAACACTGAGCCGCCATATTGCTTGCCCGAAACCGGTATTCATGAGCTGGCACGGCGTTTTGCCGAGGAAGATATCAGTGGCCTGCTGGTGGTTGATGAAGAAAAACGGCTGCTCGGTGTAGTAACCGAAACCGATCTGATCGATCAGCAGAAAAATTTGCATGTGCCGACAGCTATTGCGCTGTTTGATATGATTATCCCTATGGGTGAGGCGCAGTTCGAGGAAGAGATCACGCGCCTGCAGGCGATGACGGCAGGAGAGCTGGCAACTGCGGATGTGACAACTATCGGCCCGGATGCTGAGCTCAGCGAGATTGCCTCCATCATGGGGGACCGGAGCGTTCACCATCTGCCGGTGCTCGAGGGCGATATTGTGATCGGCATGATAGGCAAGCATGACGTGATCAAAGCACTGGTTGCCAACCGATAACCCGCTTGCATTTTCATACATCTCAAGAGTCTGACACGGCGGCAGTAGCCGCCCGCTTTGCAGCCGGTCTGAGGCCGGGTGATGTGGTGGCACTGTTCGGTGATCTGGGGGTCGGAAAAAGTGTCTTCTCACGGGCGGTCATGCGGGCTCTGGGTGTCACTGATGTTGCCTTGCCCAGCCCGACCTTTGCTATTATTCAGGAATATGAAGGCCGTGACTGCCGGGTGGCCCATATGGACTGGTACCGTCTGGACGATGCAGAAGAGATAGAGCTGCTGGGCGTGCGCGACTATTTTCAGTCGCCCTGGATTTGTCTGGTTGAATGGCCGGAGCGGGCGAAATCACTGCTGCCGGATGGCGCCATCCGGGTGCGGCTGAGCTGTGTCGATGATCATCAGGATGCCCGCCTGATCGAAATCATCAGCTGATGGCGGCTATTGCCATGAATAAGATATCTGCTGCCGGCAAAGAGATTATTAAACTGGTAGTGGCGGGGCCGGTCAATGCCGGGAAATCAACACTGATTCGCAGCGTCAGTGATGTACCTGTGTTATGTACCAATGAATTGGCTACCGATGATGTCGCTGTACTGAAAGACTATACGACTGTGGCCATGGATCATGGTCTGTTTTATCCGGATGGGAACAGGGAGATTCATCTCTACGGAACGCCCGGCCAACGCCGCTTTGATTTTATGTGGGATATTCTGGCTGAGGGTGCTGCTGGCATTGTACTGCTTGTGGACGGCTCCGATCCTGAATCGGTAAATGAGCTTGGCTATATTCGCGGTCATTTTGACCGCCAGTGTGCGCTACCCGTCATTGTTGGGGTGAGCAGGCACGATGCAGTAGCTGCAAGCCATACGGACAGCATCGCCGCAGATCTGGGGATTGAGTGTGGCCATGTGATGGCGGTTGATCCGAGAAGTCCGGATGATTCAAAACTGTTACTATTGCATCTGTGTGACAGAATCAGCAAGAGAGAGACAGCCGGTGCTACTGCCGCCTGAAGGGGCTAACATTAAAAGCGCGATGTAGCTCCACTGCTGACAGATCCCATGGTCAAAGGCACGATGCCCCGGAGAAAAGACGCAGTTATAACATATGGTTCTGGCGCGGCACGACTCCGCGGAACCGGGCAGTGCATGCGCCAGCGCATCCCCATGTTACAGGCATTCTCTTATATTGTATCTCTTTTCCTCTGCGTCCTTTATAACCCATCTATCGTGCGTCGGGAGCGCCGCCGCTTGCTCCTCTGTGATGTGTGTTTGAGCATCGCGGGCAGAGGAGTACCAGCGTTTGCTTGATGGCTTTCAGATGGAGAGTTTGAAGCCGCCTTCATCATCGTCGGGGTCTTTGCTCAGCATGCTCTCCATGGCACCATCTGTAGCCTCAATCTTGTCCATCTTCATCTGCAGACGCAGGTTGTTGGCCGAATCAGCATTGCGCAGCGCCTCCACTTCACTGATTGTTCCACTCTTCCACAGTTTCAGCAGGGCCTGATCGAAGGTCTGCATCCCCTGTTGCCCGCCGGCAGCCATGGCTGTCTTGATTTCATCAATACCGCCTTTGAGGATAAGATCGGCAATGCGGGGGGTGTTGATCAGAATTTCAATGGCGGCGACGCGCTTGCCATCGACAGTTTTGACCAGTCGCTGCGACAGAATGGCACGCAGATTCATCGACAGGTTCATGCTGATCTGTTCATGCTGTTCTTTGGGGAAAAAGTTGAGGATGCGCTCCAGTGCCTGATTGGCGTTATTGGCATGCAGTGTAGACATGGCCAGATGACCGGTTTCTGCAAAGGCTATGGCATGCTCCATGGTATCGCGCTCCCTGATTTCACCCAGCAGAATCACATCAGGTGCCTGACGCAGGGTGTTCTTCAGCGCTTTCTGGAACGAGATCGTGTCTGAGCCCACCTCTCTTTGCGTGACGAAACATTTTTTATGCAGGTGCATGAATTCGATCGGATCTTCAATGGTAATGATATGGCCGGCCTGATTGCTGTTGCGGTGGTCGATCATGGATGCCAGCGACGAAGATTTACCGGAGCCGGTTGCGCCGACCATCAGTACCAGGCCGCGCTTGCTCATGACAATATCTTTGAAAATCTGAGGTAGTCCCAGCTGGTCGATGCTCGGGATATCGGTTGTGATCTGGCGAATGACCATGCCAACGGTGCCACGCTGGCGATATATATTGACGCGGAATCGACCCATGCCGGGCAGGGCTGTGGAGAGGTTCATCTCCATCTCGTCGGCAAAGTCGGCCTTCTGTTTTTCGCTCATCAGCTCACTGGAGAGCTTTTCGACCACGCCCGGACTGAGATCTGCATCGCCAAGCCGACGGATGTTGCCGTTGATGCGATAACCCGGTGGGGCACCTGCCATCAGATAGAGGTCAGATGCATCCTGTTCTACCATCACTGCGAGCAGTTTCCGGATGGAAAGTGATTCTGTCATATTATCTCCGTCTGTGTTGCTTTGTCATCTGTGGCGGCCCCGGTTGCGCAGCAGTGGACCCCGTTCATGTAGTGCGAAATATTGCTGCAACTCCTGTTGCATCAGGGCCGGATCCTGATTGTTGAGCTGAATAATCTTTTTCAACATCTCCAAGTTCTCAGGATCGATATTTTCGAATGCCAGTGCCAACTCCGGGCCTGTATGCGGTAGTACAGTTGCATTCACCGACAGTATCAGGCCGCAAAAGTTTATCTGCACGGCGACCTCGCTGTCCGTCAGCGGGGTATGACCATCTGCCTGAACAAGGGCACCATGCATGCTTATCGCTTCGGACATGCCGCTGCATTTGCCACAGTTCTGTGTGAAGATCACCACGGCAGCCGGTTGATTCAGCTGTGTATAGTCGGACTTCACTTTGCCAATACTCACGCAGCGTCTCTCCTTCGGATCTGTTGATGTGGTGTAAATAATGCTGGTTCTGTCGAGTGTCAGCAACTGATCAAAAGCTGAGCAAGAGAAGTGCCACAACCTGTGGCTTTGCCACTGCTATCGCCGGTGCAATCTTTACACGCTTTATAATCCGGGCCAATATGGAGAGTATCAGGGGATACAAGCAAGGAGAGCTCGCATGTCTGATGCACCGAAAATCAGGGGCTACCGTTGGTTCATATGGATATGCGCCATGATGTTACTGAGCGTCATGTTGTTGTCGCTGTTGCCGGAAATGATACGCATGGGTGCACAGCACTGGTTACGCGATCACGGTGCACCGCAGGCGCAAATTGATGATATCGATTTCAACCCGTTTACCGGCTCCATTGCGTTGATTGGCCTGCGTGCCGGTGATGGCATGCAGGTAAAACGGTTGACGTTGCAGGTGGACTGGCTGCCGTTATGGCAACAGGTTGTCATGATTCGCTCACTGCAACTGCATGGTGGCAGGCTGGATCTGCGTCAGGATAAACAGGGAGACTGGCAACTCGGGGATATTCTACTGCGTGATGATGCATCGCCAACCGAGGTTTCAGATGCGGCCGGGAAGCCCTGGCAGATCGCGCCGGCAGATGTGCAGCTCAGTGATATAGATCTGCATCTGGATGCTGCTATGTCGGATAAGGAGCTGTCGCTCTCTTTGCCGCTTGAGCTGCTGATGCTGCACTTGCAGCCGACGCATGCAGCAGAGCATCGCATGAACCTGCGTGTCCAGACCGGGCCTGTTGCTTTGACAGCAGCGGGCTATCAAGTGGCATATACGATGCTGGATACCAATGGTTATCTTAGTCTGGCCTCGGGGCAGCCGGATCTGCTGGCAGGCTTGATGAGCGGGACACTACGGATAGGTCTGGATCATATATCACTGAAGGATGAACAGGGTCATCCACTGGCATCGCTGGACTCTGTTGTTGTCAGTGATCTGGGTGTACTGGCTGATCACAGTGCCTCGGCAGGATCCGTGCAGCTGGGTGCTATAAACATAGTCGGCAAATGGGCGGATGATGGAGAGATTACGGCCAGGGCAGTAAAATTGCAGGATATCCAGCTGCCGGCAAAGGGCACGCTATCTGTGGCCTCCCTGTCACTGGATGCAGTGGCGGCTGTCGGGCTGAACAAAGGTGCGGCTAATATCGCTGTCGATGGCTTGAATGCACAGCAGCTGACAGTGGCGCCGGATGGAGCAACGGCTTTGGCAGGGCTCGAAGTGGCTGGCATCAGCTCAGACAAGCTGCCGGAGAGTGCGCATCAGATGCATTTGCAGCAGCTGCAGGCTAAATCATTTGTTATGGATGCAGCGCGCAAGATACGGCTGGGCTCACTCCAGCTGGCGGAGCTGAGTCTGGAGCGGCCAGATAAAGCGGACCCAGCTGCAGTTGATGCACTGGGCATGGTGAATCTGAAACTGCAGCAGTTGCAGGCCGAGTCGTTTGCCATGGATGCCGGGCAACAGATGCAACTGGCCTCACTGCAGCTAAGCGGTTTGAAACTGGATCGCCAGGCGGATGATATGAAGCTTGCTGCCATAGATCGCATCAGGCTGGGCGGCCTGAGCATGGCGGGTGCCGAGCGCGGGCGCTTTGATACCCTTGCTATTGACGGGTTGATCCTGCCCGCCTCCGGTAAGCGAAAGATGGGACGCATCGGTAGCGTGAAAGTGGAAGGGGCTGATCTGGATCAGGCCAGCTATCGTGTGAAACGCCTGCGCCTTGGTGGTGTGGATGTCTATCTGAGCAGAGAGAGCGACGGCTCGGTTGCACTCATCGACCAGCTTGCAGGTACAGGAATGCCTGCAGAGGAAAAACCGGCTGCAAAGCCTGCGGGCAAGGCTGCAGCCGGAAAAGAGGGGGCTTCGCCCCGGATCCTGATTGATGAACTGGTGCTGGAGAAGGGGAGCAGGATTTCTGTGCGTGATGAAAGCGTATCGCCTGCATTTAATACCAGCATGGTGATTGAGAAGATGCATTTTGCGCCGCTTGATCTCTCCGGCAAACGCCCGGGTTCACTTGATGCGCACTTGAAACTGGGCGAGGCGGGGCAGTTAGTCGTGACAGGAGAGGTACGGCCGGGCCCGGTACCTGCAGCGCAAGTGAATATCAGCCTGAAGCGTTTTAAACTGCCGGAGCTTTCCGGCTACGTTGAGCCTGATTTTGGTAAATCTATCCGTACCGGCCAACTCGATCTCGACAGCAGTGTGAGCATTGCCGACGGTCATATTGATGCGGGCAACAAATTACTGATACGCAGCCTGACGCTGGGGGACTCCGATCAGCCGGGCAAGGCGACGCAAGGTTTGACGATGCCGCTGGGTATGTCACTGGATATGCTGCGCGATGGTCGCGGGGATATAGCGCTGGATGTGCCGGTCAAGGGGCTGCTGAATGATCCGAATATCAATATCCATGATATCATCAACAAGGCGCTGCTCTCATCACTCTCATCCGGTGCGATGACTTATGCGGCACTGGTATTGCAGCCATACGGCAGCATTCTTGTCGCGGCCAATCTGGCCAGCGGCCTGATCAGTGACGCGGCCAAACCGAGGTTGACGCCGATTATATTTGAGCCACAAAGTAGCGTGCTGACAGCTCCCATGACCGAATATGCCGGCAAGATTGCCGGCTTGATGAAGGAGAAGGGGTTGCGCCTGCAGATTTGCGGCGTCGCCACCGCTGGCGAAGGCGTGGCGGTAGCAGCTCCTGAACATGCGCCTGCAATGAGCGATCGGCAGCTGTTGCGGCTGGCTACAGAACGCTCGGATCATGTGCAGCAGGCCATTGCCTCACATGGCGTGGCCACAGATCAGCTGTTCGGTTGCAGACCGCAGGTAGATACGGCGAAATCGAATGCCCGGCCCAGAGTTGAGCTGATACTCGACTAGGATTGTTTGTTGATGAATCGGTGTTCCTGAGCAGGCCACGGACGGCCTGCCAGATAATGCGTCAAGCTCGCCATCAACTTTACTCCTGTTCGATAACAGGGCTGGATGATGAATTGCCAATATCTATTGCTTGAGTGGGGCTGCTTTCGGCCAAGAATGGACAGTCAGCAATCTTTCTGTGACAATCGATATCTACTCAGGGAAACCAGATAAAGTTCCTTGTTTTGCCTTTAATATGCAATAACATGGACAATAAGGGCGCATAT
>PFXI01000110.1:8161-8662 GCA_002791575.1 Zetaproteobacteria bacterium CG_4_9_14_3_um_filter_54_145
CAAAATAATCAAAAATCATTAAGGGGGGCTAAAATGTCACTTGAAGAATACAGAAAACAGAATCTTGGGCAATGGGAAGAAACATTATCAGGTTTATTTAACAACCACATACCTGAGCAAGCTGTATGGGTAAATCCGGAAGAAATTATCAATGTATGTAATGTCATTGGCCAAGACCACAATTTGAATCATACATTCTTCCCTTCAGGTGGCGGCTTAGATCTTTATGGCGCAGGGCACTCTGCCGAACCTGAGTGTATTGAGCTATATTTTAGTGATAGCGGCAGAGGTGCTGACATCATAAAGCCTGATCGTTTGATTTTTCAGTCATTTAATGCACCATATGAATGGGCATATTTTCGCATGGAGGCAAAACCTCTTAATCCCAGCGGAGTATATGAAAATTATCCTGAATAATTCATAAACCTTTCAGGCGACCGATTAATATTGTTCACAAAATGGTTTAGTCTTATGCAATCGCCGTTATTTCGGCTCTGTTTT
>PFXI01000006.1 GCA_002791575.1 Zetaproteobacteria bacterium CG_4_9_14_3_um_filter_54_145
GGAAAAACACACGGGCAAAACAAAAATTAAAACGATCAATTCCACGAACGAGTCATTGCCGATCAATATCACTCAGACTTTTGCAAGTGGCTCATCTGTTATATAGATACCATCTCGAGCAACAGCCGCATGCAAGCCGTCATGCAGCAGGAAACCATGCAGATGAGCCAGCAGGCTCAAATTATCCATCAGGTTTTTGACTCGGTCGTCGCTGATATGGTCATTCTCTCCAGACACAGCGAGTTCAATGTCATGCAGAGCGACGGCATCGACTCTGTCTCGCAATCACACCTGCAGGCGCTGGCAAAAGAATTTCAGCAGTTTCATATGCACAAACCACATTATGACGAGGTGCGCCTGATCGACCCATCGGGCATGGAGCGCATCCGCACCGATTACGACCACCGCACAGAGCTTGCCCGCATCTCGCCACCAAGCCATCTGCGCAACGTCAGCTCCCTGCAGGACTTCCTGCAAACGATGCGACTGGGCCGGCGGCAGATTCACGTCACCCTGATCGAAAAATCGGCCAACGCCACCAGCCAGAGGCCCAATCCGTCACTGCAATTCAGCATCCCGCTTTTCGGCAGCGACGGCACCACCTTCGGCATGATTGCACTGAAGTATAATTTAAGCTTCCTGCTTGAGCGCATCAATCAGGTCGGCTTCACCACTGATGCGACCCGACTGCTGTCGGTGAACATGGGCGAGTACTGGCTAAAATCCCCCGGACCGGGCAAGCCCTGGCAGCTGGTCAGGGACAATCAGGCCGACCTCAAACACCCGGGTGAATTCAAACGCCTGATGCAGCGCATCAGCAGCGCCTCTTCCGGCCAGTTTGAATCGATCAATGGACTTTACAGCTTCACTCGCATCAACCCGCTTGAACCGATTAAAGGCCAGCTGGAGAACAACACGCCGCGGGAGCTGCTCTACACCACGGTGCCAGTGGATTTCCACTGGACCCTTGTCTCTCTCTACCCTTCCGCCCACCTGGCCAACATCCTGCACCCCTCCGGGTCGCTGATCACAATAACCACGATGATACTGCTCTGCATATGGGCTTATATTTCGTTCCTGCTGGCACGCTACCAGCATGGCCGACAGCTTGCGCTGGAAGCACTCGAGGAAAACCAGGCAAAACTCAGCAACATCTTTGACTCAGCCTTTAATGGCATCATCACCATCAACGAATACGGCTTCATTGATTCATTCAATCCGGCTGCCGCGCACATCTTCGGTTATGCTGCCGATGAGATCATCGGCAACAATGTCTCCATGCTGATCCCATCACCCCACCGTGAGTCGCATGATCAATACCTGCGGCGCTATATCACCAGCGGCGAGTCCAGAGTTGTCGGCACACCGCGCGAAGTGGAGGGACTGCGCAAGAGTGGTGAGCTGTTTCCTGTGGAGCTATGTGTCACCGCCAGACAGGTCGGCACCCACTGGCTGTTTGTTGGCATGATCCAGGACATCAGTGAACGCAAGGCCATGCAGGAGAAGCTGCACGCCATGGCCACCCGCGATGGACTCACCGGTATTTACAACCGGGCCGCATTCAATGAACGACTCAGTAGAGAGTTCAAACGCGCGCGGCGCTACCGGCTGCAACTCTCACTGCTGATGTTTGATGCCGATCACTTTAAATCAGTCAACGATCGCTACGGACACCCCGCCGGAGACGCACTGCTGATCGCCATAGCCGAACAGGCAAAGCTGTGCATACGCGACACTGATATGGTGGCACGTTATGGCGGCGAGGAATTTTCCGTAATCTTGCCTGAAACCGACTGCAACAGCGCCGCACAACTGGCCGAGCGGTTGCGCCTGGCTATCGAGGGCATGCAGGTGGAATATGAGGGGCAGACACTGGTTCGCACCGTATCCATCGGCGTCTCCTGCCTGCAGAATATAGATGAACTTACGGACGAGGACGACCTGTTGAAAGCTGCAGACAGGGCGCTTTACACGGCAAAAGAGAACGGCCGCAATCGCGTGTCTATCAGCAGCAACACTGAACTGACCGCATCCATTTTTCCGCATGCGGGCAATGAGACTTGAACTCTTAACTGCTGCCGTGATAATAGCTTCATCTTCGATACACCTTTTCACTGCTTCACGACAAGGCTATGCTTTGGCATGACAAAGTCTTAACCGCAGGGAGCGGTAACGTCTGGCCGATAACCAGCAGATCCACAGGAGGAAAAACATGAAAAGCAAGGAACAGAACAACGGCCTGAGAATGGTACTATTTTACATGACATGTGCCGCGGCTGTCGCAGCAGCACTCTTCGTGGGCCTGCTCTTCACCAAGTCGCACATCATTGATGGCGTTACCCACAACGACCAGACTGAGCTGAGCGATGGCATCAATTTTAACAAATTAAACAACTCCATCCGTGGCCAGGTACCCGGCAACATGGACATCATCAAAAAAGATCCGAACGACAAGTATTCAAGCTCTGCCATTATCAGCACCAATCGTCCGGATATCAAAATCACACCCGAAAATATTATCGATATGCTGGTCAAGGCCACCATCGCCAAGAGAGCAGCTGATGGCAGCGTCTCCTTCAATGACTTTGAGATGAGCCGTGAATCCCTCTCCTACTCCAGACTGAGCCTGAAGTTTGTCAGCAGCACCAACAAAGATGAGTGGTTTCAGCTTGTTGTCGCCAAAGATGGCAGCCTGCTGGTCTGGAAGGTGAATGCTGCATACCTCTCCCCGTCACTGCTGGATAAGTTCCTGCAATAATCGCACCATCCGGTTACAAGCATAAAGGGAGGAGAGAACAATGTTCTCTCCTCCCTTTTTTTGTGCGCGCAAAAACCCGGGCCACTCCCCCTGATCCGCACCGTCTGATAGCACCTTCCTATATTATAACATAACCACAGGTCAGACATCCCGGGTAACCCGGTCGCCATCTAAACAACGCAAGAGGCTGTACTTATTACATAGGTCTAACGCCGAGGTGATAGTTGTGTCTTTCAGATCAGAAAAGCCACAAAGGTCTTTCATTGGATAGCTTATTGTAGGCGCTTTTTCTCGCTGGCGTATTCGGCCCACATAGGACATTCGGATCATGGATGCTCTGGCTGAGGCTCATCCATGCTTCAACACTGGTGGTGCATCAACATCACGTACGCGATATATTTGCATAACTGGCGCTGGCCATTGTCCTATAAAGGTTATTAAATAAAGAAATTATCTGGGGTTCGCTGCACGGTAATACGGGCAGCCCCAAAGCTTGCAGACCTCCTTTTTTTCCATGCCGGAGAGTTCATGCCTCACCTCTGCAATTACATGATGAATACAGAGCGTTCCATCAACCTCCCAGCACTGAGGCCCGTCTTCCTTGCTGTACATGGTGCACTCGGTCTGACCACATTTAAGATAATCGTAACAGCTCATAGCACCTCCACATGCCCTTTGTGCAGATGGCATCAATCGACTGGAGCAGCCTGGAGATCATCACACAATATTCGCCTGGTTATGGGAACATCACCATGTTCAACGGGTGATCTGGAAAGCCGTTACATATAACAGGATTTTGTCATCACTTATCCGGCTCACAACTCACCGTGGACACGGCCTTCAGAAAAGGCGCTTATTCTTGTCGGTCACCAGGAAAAACCGGCATTTATACAATAACAGCGCCGACATTATACCGACATGGCGCATGCCGCCCCGTCACTCACTATAATATTCCAGCCCATCCAACCGAGCCCTCTCATGATATTCTGCAGATGGCTTGAACTCTTATATGCTCTGCACTTTACCAGACGGGACGCAGAATAGTTACTCTACAGTCACCGATTTGGCCAGATTGCGCGGCTGATCAACATCGGTACCTTTAAACACCGCAACATAATAGGCCAGCAGCTGCAACGGGATACTGTAGACAATCGGTGCCGTACCGGGATATATATCCGACAGGGTCAGGTTCTGATAGTGATCCAGTCCGATATTGACCTTTTGGTCACTGAACAGAAACAGCTCGCCGCCACGCGCCCGCACCTCCTGCAGATTTGAGAGCACCTTCTCCAGTAACGGGTCATTCGGCAGCGCACAGACAACCGGCATACTGTCATCCACCAGCGCCAGCGGACCGTGTTTCAACTCCCCGGCAGGGTAGGCTTCGGCATGAATATAGGAGATCTCCTTCAGTTTCAGCGCCCCCTCCATGGCAATCGGGTAAAAGGCCCCCCTGCCAAGAAACAGCGCATGATGCTTGTTGGAGAAGCCGGCTGCCATCACCCTGATCTGATCAGCAAGCTGCAAAACCACTTCGATCTGGCGCGGCAGCGCATGCAGCTCGTTGACCATGGCCTCTTCCTGCACCGCAGTCAGCCCCTTGCGACGGGCAAGTGCAATCATCAGCAGGCGCAGTGCCACAAGCTGGGTGGTAAATGCCTTGGTGGAGGCAACACCGATCTCGGTACCTGCTCGCGTCATAAAACTGACGTCCGACTCGCGCACGAGCGAGCTTTCAGGCACATTGCAGACCGTAAGACTGCCGATATAACCGTTGGCACGACTGCCGCGCAGAGCAGCAAGTGTGTCGGCTGTTTCGCCCGACTGGGAGATGGTGATAAGCAGAGAGCCGTCCGGCACCACCACTCTACGGTAGCGGTACTCACTGGCTACCTCGACACTGCAAGGCATACCGGCCTCTTCCAGCCAGTAGCGGGCAACAAGGCCTGCATGATAACTGGTACCACAAGCGACGATCTGAACATGGCGTGCCTTGTCCAGCAGAGCCGTTGTCTCATGGCCGAAGCTGGCTTCCAGCAGGCGCCCCTTATGGATGCGCCCCTCCAGCGTTTCTGAAATGACGCCCGGCTGCTCATGGATCTCCTTGAGCATATAGTGGGCGTATGCTCCCTTGTCGATGCTGGCACTGGAGAGTTGCGATTCTTTAACCGGCCGGGTTACAGCAACACCATCGGCGTTACAGACGGATACGCCATCACGGCGCACCTCTGCCACATCGCCCTCTTCGAGGAAGATAAAACGACGGGTAACCGGCAGCAGTGCGGCAACATCGGAAGCAATAAAATTCTCGCCTTCACCCAGCCCGATAACCAGTGGACTACCTTCACGGGTGACAACAATGCGATCTGCATCTTCAGGGCTGGATGCCGCCAGTGCATAAGCGCCTTCCAGCTCGGCTGCCGTTTCAACCACTGCCGCATACAGATCCTTGCCATCCTCAAGCTTGTGGGCGAGCAGATGTGCAATCACTTCGGTATCGGTTTCGGAGGTAAATGTATAACCCAGAGCGACAAGGCGATCGCGTAACAACGCGTGGTTTTCAATGATGCCGTTGTGTACAACAGCAACGCGCACGCCGCTCATATGCGGATGCGCATTACGCTCGGCCGGTGCACCGTGGGTAGCCCAACGGGTATGGGCAATACCAAGTTCACCTGTAATGTCACTGCTCTCAACCAGTGCCTTTAGCACGGCTACCTTGCCGAGCGATCTGAAACGTTTCAATTCACCCATTGGTGATCGAATGGCAACACCCGCCGAATCGTATCCGCGGTACTCCAGTCGCTGCAGCCCATCCATCAGGATAGGCAGTACATTACGCCCAGCAATAGCTCCAACAATACCGCACATTAGCGATTATCCTTTTCCGGCCTCTTCCACCCGGCAATATAACGCTGCTCTGTGCGCTCACTCAGTGTCAGTCCGCCTGCAGGCACAGGCTTTGTGATCGTGCCACCGGCGCCTATTGTGGCCCTGTCACCTATAGTTACCGGTGCTACCAGCTGCGTATCGGAGCCGACAAACACATGATCACCGATTTCAGTGCGGAACTTGTTGGCACCATCATAGTTACAGGTGATGGTACCTGCACCGATGTTACAGTCCGACCCCATTGTCGTATCACCGATATAGGAGAGGTGATTGATCTTGCTGCCGCGACCGATCACCGACTTCTTGATTTCAACAAAGTTGCCGATATGCACATGCTCATCCAGCTGTGCATCAGGACGCAGACGGCCATAAGGCCCAACCGATGAATTCGAGCCAACACTGGCGCCGTGAATATGAGAGAAGGCAAACACTTTCACCTTATCGTCCAGCCAGGCGTCAACCAGCACAGCATTCGGTCCAACGCGGCACTCATCACCGATATGCGTACGGCCAATCAGGTAGCAACCGGCCTGGATGACCGTATCGATACCGATATTCACACCCGCTTCAATACGCACCGTTTCCGGCTTCTCAATCGTTACGCCTCGTAGCTGCCAGTCGCGGATAATGCGTTTCTGCATCATATCCTCGACGATGGAGAGATCGACGCGATCATTCACACCGGTCATCTCATCAGCACTTTCCATCAGTGCGGCATCCACGCGCAACCCGGCAACCAGAGCCAGCGGTACAATATCCGGCAGATAATATTCATTCTGGGCATTGCGATTACCTATGGCATGCAGCAGATCAAACAGCACCTCATGGCGTACGCAGTAAATACCACTGCTCACCTCGGTAAGCTTGCGCTCTACATCAGTGGCATCTTTTTCTTCCACAATTGCGGTCACATGCTGGTCACTATCGCGCACAATGCGCCCATAACCGAATGGATTAGCCTGCTGCGCCGTCAGTACTGTCACATCGGTATCACGACTACGATGCTCATCCACCAGTTTGGATAGTGTCTCAGCACTCAATAGCGGTGTGTCACCGCATACAATCAGCACATCGCGTACCGAACGGATCACTTTTTCACACTGCTTGACGGCATGTCCCGTACCCAGCTGTTTATCCTGAATCACCCACTCCAGATTAGCCGGCTGCCCCACATGCTCACGCACCCGCTCGGAGGCATGCCCGGTAACCACGGCAATCCCCTTGGGCCGCAGCGATTCAACAGTGTGCAGCACATAGTCAATCATGGCCCGGCCCAGCACTTTATGCAGTACTTTAGGCAGATTCGAGCGCATGCGTTTACCGCGCCCCGCCGCCAATACACACACCTGCAAATCCGGATAGTGCAATTTAGTCATGTAATCCTCCAGAAATGATCACGCTCAAAACAGTAGCGCAGATTATAGTGAAAACAGTAATGATTGCAGCCTGACGTTTTCCCACCATGTGTCCACCGCTAGCACATACAAGCGAATGCTCTGTGCTATCATAGAAGCCATAATCAGTGTCACCCCTGCGCCAGTCACAAAAAAGGGCCGCACAATGTGCGGCCCTTTGAGGATAACCATATTGGTGATCAGTGTTTCTTTTTCTTCTTGATCCAGTCCAGTCTGGCAACGCTAACAGCCAGTTCTGCCTGTGCTCTGGCAACATCAGCTTCGCCATCGCGGCTTTCCAGTACTTCCTTGGCCTTGCGTTCAGCTTCCAGTGCCTGTGCTTCATCAAGATCAGATGCACGTTCTGCAGAGTCAGCCAGTACAGTAATCATGTCCGGCTGTACTTCAACATAGCCACCGGATACAAATACCTCATCAATATCATCAACACCTTTAGTGATACGCAGCTCGCCAGCACAAAGCTGAGCGATCAGAGGCGTATGCTTGGGCATAATGCCAAGCTCACCAGCGGTGCCCGGAGCAACCAGAAAGGTGCATTCGCCGCGATAAACCTCACGCTCGGCCGTCGCGACCAGTACGCTCATGGTGACAGACATTATGCACGCGCCTGCATCTTCTCAGCCTTGGCAACTGCTTCTGCAATGCCACCGACCATGTAAAACGCCTGTTCAGGAAGATGATCGTATTCGCCGGCAAGAATGCCTTTGAAACCCTTGATGGTTTCATCACGCTTGGCGTAAACACCTGGAGAACCGGTGAACACCTCAGCCACGTGGAACGGCTGGGACAAAAAGCGCTGAATCTTACGAGCGCGCATTACCAGCAGCTTGTCGTCGTCAGAGAGCTCGTCCATACCGAGAATGGCGATGATGTCCTGCAATTCCTTGTAACGCTGCAGGGTCTGCTGAACATTGATAGCGATATCATAATGCTCGGAACCAACAACCTTAGGATCCAGCTGACGAGAAGTAGAATCCAGAGGATCAACTGCAGGGTAGATACCCAGCTCGGCAATCTGACGGGAAAGTACGATGGTGGAATCCAGATGTGCAAAGGTTGTAGCAGGAGCAGGATCGGTCAAGTCATCCGCAGGAACATATACAGCCTGAACAGAGGTGATTGAGCCGGTCTTGGTAGAAGCAATGCGCTCCTGCAGCTTACCCATCTCTTCAGCCAGTGTTGGCTGATAACCCACAGCCGATGGCATACGGCCCAGCAGTGCGGACACTTCCACACCGGCCAGTGAGTAACGGTAGATGTTATCGATAAAGATCAGGACGTCACGGCCCTCATCACGGAAGTACTCAGCCATGGTCAAACCGGTCAGCGCTACACGCAGACGGTTACCCGGAGGCTCGTTCATCTGACCGTAAACCAGAGCAACCTTGTCCAGAACGTTGGATTCCTTCATCTCGTAGTAGAAATCGTTACCTTCACGAGTACGCTCACCAACACCGGCAAACACGGAGAAACCACCATGCGCTTTTGCGATGTTATTGATCAGCTCCATCATGTTAACGGTTTTGCCCACGCCGGCGCCGCCGAACAGACCAACCTTACCGCCCTTGGCGATAGGTGCCATCAGGTCAATAACCTTGATGCCGGTCTCCAGAATCTCTGACGCAGGTGCCAGCTCTTCAAAGCGAGGTGGCTGACGATGAATAGACCAGCGCTCTTCACAGGCAACAGCTTCGCCTTCAAAGTCGATGCCTTCGCCGAGCACATTCATGATGCGACCCAGTGTACCCTGGCCGACAGGAACCATGATGGCATTGCCGGTATCTTCAACAGCCATGCCACGCTTCAGACCATCGGTAGCACCCATGGCAATGGCACGAACGGTGTTATTACCGATATGCTGCTGGGTTTCCATGGTCAGATTGGCATCTGCAATTGTCAGCGCGTTATAAATATGCGGCAACTTGCCAGACTCAAAACGCACATCAACAACAGGACCGATCACCTGTACTATGATTCCACTCATCGTTAAGACCTCTCTCTCTTTCTAACTATCAGGCTGCCGAAGCGGCACCGGAGCAAATCTCAGCGATTTCCTGCGTAATGCCGGCCTGGCGGGCCTTGTTGTATGTAATTTTCAGATCGTGCGCAATCTCTTTCGCGTTGTCGGTAGCGCTCTTCATGGCAACCATGCGGGCAGAATGTTCACAAGCCTTGTTTTCGAGCACTGCATGATAAACCAGCGATTCAACATAACGACGCAACAAACCGTCCAGCACATCCTTGCTATCAGGTTCATATATATAGTCCCAGTAGCCCGGATGACTCGGCTCAATGGATGAAGCGCAAGGCAGCAACTGAATCTTGACCGGGGTCTGTGTCATGGTGTTTACAAACTCGGTAAAGATCAGTGTAACTTCATCCACTTCACCCTTGATATAACGATCCATGGCTACAGTGACAACGCCAAGTACATCAGACAGTTCAGTTGCATCCGGAATCTCTTCCTCGGAGGCACGCAGATCATCAACAACCTTGCGCATGAACTGGCCGGCACGACGTCCGATACTGTAAGCTTCAACCGGAACCGCTGAGTCCTTGACCAGGTTCAGGGCAACACGCTGTGCGTTGGAGTTTAGTCCACCACACAAACCCTTGTCCGTATTGACCAGAATGACACCAACACGTTTGATCTGCTCCCGCTCAACAACAAACGGATGCTTATACTCGGGATGTGCCTGCATCAGGTTTGCCACAACGCGTTTGATGCCTTCGGCATAAGCGCGTCCGGCAGTCACACGATCCTGGGCCTTGCGCATTTTGCTCGCAGCCACCATTTCCATAGCCTTGGTGATCTTGGCTGTGTTCTGGATCGCTTTTATCTGACCCCTAATTTCCTTGGCAGAAGCCACATCAGACTCCTTAGTATGTGCCGGTGGCCTTGAACTCGGCCATGGCGTTATTGAGCGACTCGACAATCTGATCACTCAGGGCTGTCTTTTCATTCAGCTCACCAATCAGATCGGCATGGCTGGATTTGAGATGAGCCATATAAGCCTTCTCGAATGCAGTGATACGGGAGACTTCAACATCATCCAGATCGCCATTATTCAGTGCGTGCAGTACAGCAGTGATCTCAGCAACACTCATCGGAGAGTTTTCAGCCTGCTTCAGAGACTGCATGCCGCGCTTGCCGCGCTCGATCTGCTGACGGGTTGCCGCATCCAGATCAGATGCAAACTGTGCGAAAGCTGCCAGCTCACGATACTGAGCCAGATCCAGACGCAAACCACCGCCGACTTTCTTGACAGCCTTGGTCTGGGCAGCACCACCCACACGGGATACAGACAGACCAACGTTAACAGCAGGACGCTGACCGGAGTTGAACAGGCCGGTCTCAAGGAAGATCTGGCCATCGGTAATGGAGATCACGTTGGTAGGTACGAATGCAGAAACGTCGCCTTCCTGTGTTTCAATGATTGGCAGTGCGGTCAGTGAACCGGTCTTGCCTGTCACTTCGCCCTTGGTGAATTCAGTAACGAACTCTTCATTGACGCGGGAAGCGCGTTCCAGCAGACGGGAGTGCAGATAGAAAACGTCGCCAGGATATGCTTCACGACCCGGAGGACGACGCAGAATCAGTGACACCTGACGATAGGCCCATGCCTGTTTGGTCAGATCATCATAAACAATCAGTGCATCTTCACCACGATCACGGAAGTACTCACCCATCGTGCAACCGGCATAAGGCGCCAGGTACTGCAGGGCAGCAGATTCAGAAGCGGATGCAGACACGACAATGGTATGATCCATGGCGCCATGCTCTTTCAGAGTACGAACGACTGTAGCAACACTGGATGCTTTCTGGCCGACAGCTACGTAGACACAGGTAACACCGGTATCTTTCTGGTTGATAATAGTATCCAGTGCGATTGCTGTTTTACCGGTCTGACGATCGCCAATGATCAGCTCGCGCTGGCCGCGGCCAACCGGGATCATGGCATCGACTGCCTTGATGCCTGTAGCCAGAGGCTGATCCACGCTTTTGCGCCAGATCACGCCGGGTGCAACTTTTTCCACCATATCGGTCCCGGATGCATTGATCGGGCCCTTGCCATCAATCGGCTCGCCCAGTGCATTGACCACGCGTCCTTTCAGCTCAGGGCCTACAGGCACTTCGAAAATACGACCGGTACACTTTACCTGATCGCCTTCAGACAGATGGGTATATTCGCCAAAGATAACCGCGCCTACACTGTCTTCTTCAAGATTCAGCACAATGCCGCGTGTATCGCCGGGGAAGTCCAGCAGCTCGCCGGCCATCGCGCCGGAAAGACCGTGAATCAAAGCAACACCATCACCAACGGAGACGATCGTGCCGACATTTGCATCTGCCGCAGCACTTTCAAAACCCTTGATCTGTTCTTTGATAATCGAACTGATTTCTGTTGTGTCCAGTTTCATATTCAACCTCTGTATTCTGTGTACTTATGTACTGTCAAACGATTCAGCCGACGATCGCCTTGCGCATGGATTCCAGACGGGTACGCAGTGAGTAGTCAATCTGACGATCACCGATGCGCACAACAACACCGCCAAGCAGTGATGCGTCCAGAGTAGCCTCCAGCCTGACCTTGCGGCCGGACTGCTTGCTCAGTGCAGCTGTTATCTCTTCCTGGTTCTTCGCAGTAAGCTTGGTAGCCGAGGTCACCGTTGCATCGATTTCGCTCTGGCTGTCGCGAATCATCTGCTCAACCATAGCGTTGATTTCCGGCAGCAGCTGCAACTTGTTACGACGAGCCAGCAGCGCAAGCAGGCCTGCATGTTCCTTGGTCAGGCCCGTACATACCTTATTCAGTATGCCGACCTTTGCCTGTGCATCGATACTGGGTGAAACCAGAATCTTGCGCACGTCCTCAACAGAGGCAACCGTAGCCAACTGTGATAAACCCTCGCCAAGACCTGAGCCATCCTGAATCAGCTCAAACAATGCCTGCGCATAACGGCGGGATATAGCCAGTGTGCTCATGCTGCGCCCATGCCTTCTTCAACGATTGACTGAATCATCTTGGCGTGACGCTTGGCATCAAGCTCGGCCTCAATAACCTTCTCAGCCGCCAGCATGGCGATTCCGGCTATATCTTCACGCAACGATTGACGCGCACGCTCCAGCTCGGCACCCACTTCTTCACGGGCACTGTCCAGAATCTGCTCAGCTTCACGACGAGACTTGTTCAGGGCTTCCTCACTCACTTCAACAGCACGCTTTTCTGCTGCAGCAATGATTTCATGCGCCTTGTTCTTAGCCTCATTCAGCTGCTCTGCAATCATAGCCTCAGCCTTAGCCTGGGCTTCAACCCCTGCCTCTGCTGCTGCCAGACCGCTTTCAATCTTTTTGTTACGCGCTTCCATAGCATCATTGAGTGGCGCATAAAGCAGCTTCCACAGAACGACAACCATCAGAATGAAGACGATAATCTGGGCGATAAATGTAAGATCAATACTCATGAAAATTCCCCACTAATTTTATTCGACGCAACCGATCCTTAGGCAATGAATGGATTGGCGAACAGGAACCACAGGGCAAAAGCCATGATGATGAACGGGAAAGATTCCATCAGACCAGCAAAGATGAACATGTTGAACATCAACTGAGGACGCATTTCCGGCTGACGTGCAATGCCTTCCAGGGTCTTGGAACAGATCAGACCCCAGCCAAT
This sequence comes from Zetaproteobacteria bacterium CG_4_9_14_3_um_filter_54_145, assembly GCA_002791575.1. Classification (GTDB taxonomy): domain Bacteria; phylum Pseudomonadota; class Zetaproteobacteria; order Mariprofundales; family Mariprofundaceae; genus Mariprofundus. The sequence continues at coordinate 12,744 of PFXI01000006.1, forward strand.
TGCTGAGCCCAGTCCTGCTGCTGCCAGAATGACACCAACTGAGATGGCCGTAGCCGCGGTGATGATTGTATGTGGATCCATTGTAATACTCCTATGCTATTGTGATAAAAATTTTAATGCTCAACCGGCTGATGTGCGATAGACAGATACACAACCGACAGAATCATGAAGATAAACGCCTGCAGCAAACCGATGAACATATGGAACAGCGACCAGCCTAGACCTACGAGTAGCCCCAGCGCTCCGGAGACGACACCACCCACGGAGGAGATATCATCAACGCTACCGACAAGCAGCAGTGAGGCAATGAGCAGAAAAATAACTTCGCCGGCAAACATGTTGCCGAAGAGTCGGAATGAGAGCGAAAGCGGCTTGGCAAACTCTTCAACCAGCTTCAGCGTCAGGTTCAGCGGGATAAGAATAACGCCCAGCACCTTGACGACCGGATTCTTCGAATCAAGCAGCAGTGCAGCGAACGGCTGCAACAACAACTCCTTGAGGAAGTGGCCCGGCTTAAGCTTGAACTCGTAATAGAGCACCAGCAGGAAGACGGAGACAGCCATGGCAGCAGGCAGATTCAGGTCGTTCGTTGGCACCTGACGAAAGTGATGAAGACCGAACAGACCGGCCACATGATGCATCAGGTATGCAGGCAGAATATCGAGCGAGTTACACAGCAGGATAAAAACAAAGATCGTCATCGCCAAAGGGGCAATCAACGGATTATTAACTGAAAAGTTATCCCTTACTGTCTGGTTGATGAAATCAATTACCGACTCCATGAAGTTCTGCACACCGGTCGGCGCACCCTCAACCAATCTACAACGCAACCACAGGGCAAATGAAATCAGGCCGAGTGCGATAAATGTGGTCAACAGCATCGTGTCCAGATGGATCTGCATGAACGGATTGCTGTCATCAAAGGAATATGACCAATATTGCAGATGGCCTGCGATTCCGCCGCTTTCTTCTTGTCCAGCCAAGGTGATCTCCCTTAGTCCCTCGCCTCTGAGCTGTATCGCCTCAGTGACGCAATATAAAATAATACTTGTGCGGCAAACATGCCGCCAGCAATCGCCGGCAAACTTAACCCCAGCAGAAAGCCCGTTGCCAATCCGGCAAGAATCAACATAAACCGTAAAACTGCGCCCTTGTATAGCGAGGCCTGAACACCATCGGCATCCAATGCTTCCGATGCCTTGAGTCTTCGGGCAAGCTCCCAGGAACCGGCCGCCATCAACAGTGCACCAAACAAACATGAAGCAGCTAAAACATACTCACCAGCCAGCGCGAGCACCGCCATCAGAATGACGCCAGCACTTATCTGGTGTCGGCATATACCAATATAATCATTCATCACCTGACTACCCCGCAACAGTACATGGGGGCGTGCAATCAGGTCGAAGTAATTCCCCTCTCTTCAAGCGAGGCGCATTATAGCAATACCCGCGGCCAGATTCAAGCATCACTTTGTGGCTTTTTAAAACCGCCAAACAATCGGACCACTATCCTCAGATCAACCCTGCCACTGCATGCTTGCACAGGTCGATCAGTGGATCAGGATAGATGCCCAGCGCCACGATAGCAAGCGTCATCACCACAACAGTAGCCTGCATCAACCGGCTCTCCTGAAAGTTAAAAGCAACTTTCTCTTCATCAAAATAGATGTATTTGACCACGCGGATATAATAGAAGGCTCCGACAGCCGAAAACAGCAGGGCATAGAGCACCAGATAGAGGTGTCCCGCTTCAACCGCAGCCATGAACACCACATATTTGGCCCAGAAACCGCCCAGAAAAGGAATCCCGGCAAGCGAGAACAGCATCAGCCCCATGGCCAGCGCATAACCGGGACGTACCCTTGAGAGGCCGGCAAAGTCATCCAGCATTTCACCATGGATACCATCCCGCCGCATCAGGATAATAATGCCGAACGCGCCCATGGTCATGAACAGGTAGATACTCAGATAGACCATAATGCCGGCATAGCCATCGTCATTGGCAGCAATCAGACCGAGCATGACAAAACCGACATGGGCGATTGTCGAATAGGCCAGCATACGCTTGATATTGCGCTGCATGATGGCAGCGAGATTACCGACTGCCATTGTCAACACAGCCATACCGGTCAAAATCATCGTGTATTCATGCTGAATCGCCGGCATCACGTCGACCAGAATACGTATAAATATGGCAAATCCGGCCACCTTTGGTGCAGCCGACATAAATGCTGTCACCGGTGTCGGTGCGCCCTCGTATGCATCGGGAGTCCACATGTGGAATGGCGCCATCGAAACCTTGAAGCCCAGACCTGCGATTATAAATACCAGACCGAGCATGATGGCTGTGTGAGCGCCGCTATCCGCTGTTGCCAGCCCCTTGCCTATGGTAACAAAATCGAAGCTGCCAGTGACACCATAGAAGAAGGTCACGCCGTAGAGCAGCATGCAGGAGGAGAGTGCGCCAAGAATAAAATACTTCAGTGCCGCTTCATTGGATCGAAGCAGGTCACGCTGATAACCAACCAGCACATAGATGCACAGTGCCATCAACTCCAGCCCCAGATACATGGTAATGAAATTGGTGGCGGAGACCATCAACATCATACCCAGCATGGAGAAGAGCATCAGCACATAATATTCACCGACATTGGCTTCATCTTTCATGTAGTTGATCGACAGAATCATACCGATAGCCGTGCCTAGGCAGATCAGCACCTTGGCCAGCACCGCAAACTGATCCAGCACAAAGAAGCCGTAAAAAGCGATGATCGGCTCAGGCATCATCGCCTGCACACTCAGCACGGCCGCAGTCAGACAGGTCGCAATGGCGATGTAGGCAGTCGTGGCCTTTTTGTCTCGCGCAATAAACAGATCAAGCAGCAGCAGTGCCATGGCAATCACAGCCACGAACATCTCCGGCATCAGGGCAAACAGATGTTCCGGGAAGGGGTATGGAAAGGTTACATTAGCCATCTTAGTTATCCTGCTCCTTCAACCTTTAGTGGTGTACAGCATTGAGCATCGGCGCTGTCTGCGCCAGCGCTGCCGCTGCATCCAGTTTGCTCGTCGTAGCCTGCGCTACCAGATGAATAACCGATTCATGCATGACGTCCAGCACGGGTGTCGGGTAGAGGCCCAACCAGATCACCAGCACGATCAGCGGCACGAAATAACCGAGTTCACGTGCACTCATATCTTTCATAGCGCCGACCGATGCTTTATTCACATCACCGAACACCACGCGCTTGCACATCCACAGTGTATAGCAGGCCGAGAGCACCACACTGGTCGTGGCAATGATCGCCACCCACTTCACAGATACAGGCAAGTTTGCCTGCGTGACGGCCGAGGCATCAAAGGTACCGATCAGCACCATGATTTCAGCCACGAATGAGGATGCACCCGGCAGGGCCACATTGGCCATAGCGAAGAGTATGATAACGGCGGCGAATATCGGCATCACATTCGCCACCCCGCCGTAAGCGGCAATATCGCGTGTGTGCAGACGATCATACATCACGCCGACACACAAAAAGAGTGCAGCGGCGACAAAGCCGTGTGAAATCATGCCGAACAGGGCACCTTCAAGTGCTACCTGGGTAAACATGAATGTACCCAGTGTAACAAAGCCCATATGGGCAATTGATGAGTAGGCAATCAGCCGTTTCATGTCTGTCTGCATCATCGCCACCAGCGAGATATATACGATGGCGATAAGACTCAGTATCACCATAAACGGTACAAAATACTGGGATGCATCAGGCAGCATCGGCAGTGAAAAACGCAGGAAGCCGTAAGCACCCATTTTCAACAGAATACCGGCCAGAATAACGGAGCCGGCAGTCGGCGCTTCCGTATGCGCATCCGGCAACCATGTATGCACAGGCCACATCGGCACCTTGACAGCAAAGGCGATAAAGAAGCCGATCCAGATCCAGAACTGCCAGGCAAAATCGAACGGGTAGTCCATATAGGCCAGCAGGCTGAATGTATGACCGGCCTTGAAATACATGGCCAGCACGGCAACCAGCATCAGCACGGAACCGGCCAGTGTATAGAGGAAGAACTTCAGCGTTGCATAAACACGGTTTTTACCGCCCCATACACCGATGATCAGATACATAGGAATCAGCATCGCTTCCCAGAAGAAGTAAAACAGAATCGCATCCAGAGCGCAGAAGACACCGATCAGCGTCGTTTCCAGAATCAGGAAGGCCAGCATGTACTCTTTGACGCGAGTCTGGATGCACTCCCATGCCGAAATGATACAGATAATGGTCAGCAGGCTGGTCAGGATGATAAACGGCATAGAGATACCATCTACACCCAGCTGATAGTTGACGTTGAATGTGGCTATCCACGGGTGCAGCTCTTCAAACTGCATGTGGGCCGTGCCCTTATCGAACATGAAGGCCAGCGGCAGCGTGACAACAAAGGTGGCTATCGATACGGCCAGTGTCGCCCAGCGTACAGCCTTGTCACCGTGCACAAACAGCCAGATCACCAGTGCGCCGAGCGTTGGCAGGAAAATACTCAACGACAGAATCGGAAAGTCCAGAACGTTGTTCAAATCCATGATCTGTATCTCCCTTATGCCTTCAACAACAGATAGGTCAGCAGACCGAATACGCCAGTCACCATGGCAAAGGCGTAATGATAAACAAACCCGGTCTGCATATCGCGCATACGCACGGCACCCGATTTGATGGTATCGACAATGCCACCATGAATCAGGCCCTTATCAATCATGGCCAGATCACCCTTCTGCCAGAGCAGGGTACCCGCACACTGGACAGGACGTACGATGTAGCTTGTGTACAGCTCATCCCAGTACCATTTATTGAGCAGGAAGGTATGTACCGGCTTGAATGCCGCGGCCATCTGCCCGGGAATTGCCGTCTCGCGGTAATACATGGCATAAGCCAGACCGATACCGCCCAGCGCCAGCCAGAATGGTGCACTGAATGCAAAGTGATACCACGGATGATGCCCCTCTTCGGCAATCATCATCAGCGGGTTATGCGCATCGAGTACAAACAGGGAGTTGCCGAAGTAACCGCTGGCGACGTCCGGATTGGCAATATCCAGTACCAACACACCCCATGCGCCGGCTACCAGCGCGCCAAAGGCCAGAATGATCAGCGGCACGGTGATCACCTTCGGTGACTCATGCACATGTGATTTGATATTGGCCGGCACACGATCCGAGTTATGGAAGGTCAGGAAGAACATGCGGAAGGTATAGAAGGCCGTCATAAACACCGCTGTCAGTACGGCAAAGGAGGCAAATTGACCAATCCAGCCCAACTCACGCACCATTGTCGCCTCGATAATCAGATCCTTTGACCAGAAGCCGGCAAACGGCGGCACACCGGCCAGCGCAAGGGCCGCAATAAACATCGTGATATAGGTGATCGGCATGTACTTCTTCAGTTGGCCCATCTTGCGAATATCCTGATTGGACATCACCGCATGAATCACGGAGCCCGCCGCCAGAAACAGCAGCGCCTTGAAAAAGGCATGAGTCATCAGATGAAAAATACCGATTGAATAGGCGGAGACACCACAGGCGACAAACATATAGCCCAGCTGCGAACAGGTGGAGTAGGCGATGACTCGCTTGATATCGTTCTGCACCAGACCGATGGTGGCGCACATCCATGCCGTGGTGGCACCCACCAGGATCACTGCTGCCAGTGCCGTATCCGAATACTCGAACATTGGTGAACAACGGGCGACCATAAAGACACCGGCTGTCACCATCGTTGCCGCATGAATCAGCGCGGAGATCGGTGTCGGGCCTTCCATGGAGTCGGGCAACCATACATGCAGCGGCACCTGGCCGGATTTACCCATGGCGCCAACAAACAGAGCCAGGCAGATAAAGGTCAGTGCGCTGATCTGCCAGCTGAGGAAATTCATGGTGATATGCTGCTCAACAAAAGCCGGCACCATATCAAAGACAGTACGATAGTCGACACTGCCGAAGTAATACCAGATTGCCAGAATACCTACGGCAAAACCCAGGTCACCAACACGGTTCACGATAAAGGCTTTGAGTGCAGCGTAGTTGGCGGACTCACGCTTGAACCAGAAGCCGATAAGCAGGTATGAGACCAGCCCCACCGCTTCCCAGCCGAAGAACAGCGTGAAGAAGTTGTTACCCATCACCAGCACCAGCATGGAGAAGGTAAAGCCTGAGATATAGGCGAAGAAACGGCTATAGCCTGGATCACCATGCATATAACCGATGGTATAGATATGCACGCAGGCAGAGACCACGGTCACCACCACCATCATGATGACGGTTAGCCGGTCAATCATCATGCCTACCGGCACAACAAAATCACCGGCAATCATCCAGGTCCAGAAGTTACCGTAAAAGCTGGCGCCGGAGAGCACCTGCATAAAGATATGAATGGAGAGCAGAGCCGCCAGAATCACACTGCCTGATGTAATGGTGTGGGACAGTTTTTCTTTCAATGCCCAACCGAACAGGCCGACAATCAGCGCGGCCAGCAGGGGCAGCCCCGGGATAGCCAGTAATTCGGTTGTGCTCAGCATAATTGCAGTCTCTTGCACGTACCCCTCCCCTTAACCCTGCAACGAGTTGATGTCTTCAGTCTCGACAGAGCGGCGCGTCCTGTAATAGGCCACCAGAATTGCCAGACCAACAGCCACCTCGGAGGCAGCCACAGTCAACACGAAAAAGACAAAAATCTGACCGGCCAGATCATTCTGATAGTGAGAAAACGCCACCAGGTTGATATTGACCGCCAGCAACATCAGCTCAATACACATCAGGATATTGATGACATTCTTGCGATTGAGAAACAGGCCGATGACACCCAGTGAAAACAGTGCAGCGGCAACGATCAGGTATTGTGATAATGCTATCATCTTACATCCTCACCTTGCGCATACGATCTTCCTTGCGCACATTCACCTGAGCAGAGATCTTCTGGTACTTCGCATCCTTGCGCGTTCTGAGTGTCAGCACGATAGCGCCAATCAGGGCCACCAGCAGGATAATTGCAGCGATCTCAAACCCGAGCAGATACTGTGTATACAGAATCTGGCCGATCTCCACCGTGTTATTAACGCTCTGCGGCAAATGCTCCGCGGTAGCCATATCACCACTGCTGAACACGCCGGAGGTGGCTGCTCCGATAAATTCAATCATCAGCACAATCGCGATCAGCCCGCCCATCGGCAGATACTGCAGAAATCCTTCACGCAGACGGGCGGTATGAATTTCCAGCATCATCACCACGAAGGTAAACAGCACCATCACCGCACCGACATAGATCAGTATCATAATGATACCGATAAATTCGGCATCGAGCAGAAAGAACAGACCCGCCGCATTAAAAAAGCAGAAGATAAGAAACATGACTGAATGCATGGTATTGCGCGCCAGCACAACGCCCATGGCGGATAATATAGACAGCCCGGCAAACAGGTTAAAAAATACAGTTTCCAGCATCACCCCTCCCGGTTACGTCAGCTGTAGCGTGCATCTGCAGCGAGATTCGCTGCAATATGCTTTTCGTTACGGTCACCAACGGCCAGTAGCATGTCCTTGGTGTAGTACAAACCTTCACGTGATTCAGTGGCATACTCAAATTCCTGCGTCTCCACAATAGCATCCACAGGGCACGCTTCCTGACACAGACCGCAATAGATGCACTTGCTGAAATCAATGTCATAACGCGTGGTACGGCGCGAACCATCATCACGCTCTGCCGACTCAATCAGGATGGCCGCCGCCGGACAGATTACTTCGCACAGTTTGCAAGCAATACAGCGCTCTTCGCCCGACTCATAGCGACGTAGCGCATGCAGACCACGAAAGCGCGGTGATAACGGTGTTTTCTCTTCCGGGTACTCTACCGTGATCTTCTTCTGGAACATATAACGCCCGGTAAGCGCCAGACCAAGTACCAGTTCCCATAGAAGCCAGGTTTTCAATGCTTTTTTAATCATGTTTGCATTACCTCCACGGCATCCAGAAGTTGATGATCGAATCCAGTCCCGGCGTGTAGATAAAGATGCCGACCACAGCAATCCAGGCCAGCGTCCACGGCAGGAATACCTTCCAGCCCAGACGCATCATCTGGTCATAACGGTAGCGCGGGAATGTGGCGCGGAACCAGATAAAGACAAAGATCAGGAAGGCGGTCTTGCCGAGCAACCAGACTGTACCGGGAATGAAGTCCAGCGCAGGAATCGGTGCATACCAGCCGCCAAGAAACAGAATGGATGTCATCAGGCTGATCAGAATCATCGCCGCATATTCCGCCAGTGAGAAGGTTGCGAACCACATGCCGGAATACTCGGTATAATAACCCGATACCAGCTCTTCTGTTTCAACCAGATCGAACGGGGTGCGCGCAGTCTCTGCACAGCCGGAGATGAAATAAACAATCAGCATCGGAAACAGCGGGATCATATACCAGTGCAACAATCCGCCAGCCTGAGCCTGCACGATATCAGTCAGATTCAGAGAGCCTGCCAGCATCATCACCGTAACCAGCCCGAAGCCCATCGAGATCTCATAAGAGATCATCTGGCAGGTTGCACGCATTGCACCCATAAACGGGTATTTCGAGTTGGAAGCCCAGCCCGCCATCAGCACACCGTAAATAGAGAGACTTGAGATAGCCATAATATACAACAGGCCGACATTCAGATTGGACATGCTCATCGAATGCATCACATCCCACAGACCGAACAGTGTCGTCTCGCCGAATGGTACCACGGCAAAAGCCACCAGAGCCGGCATCAGTGAGATGATCGGTGCGGCAATAAACAGATATTTATTCGACGTGGTCGGAATGATGGTCTCTTTCAGCACCAGTTTCAGACCATCGGCTAACGGCTGCAGCAGTCCTGCCCAGCCAACACGGTTACAACCCTTGCGCACCTGTACCCAGCCGATCACACGACGCTCAAAATAGGTGATATAGGCAACACTCAGCGCCACAGGTACCGCAATTGCCAGAATTTCCAGTGCCCAGATACCTGCCTGGGCGGCCATATCCCAATTCATGACTGTCCTCCCGTCAGACTGGCTGTGTCCGTATCAGACAGCGCCCCTGCAATACCGCGTCTTGAAACAAACAGCACACCGGGGCTGACATCATCGCGAACGCCCACCTGGCATGTTGCCTTACCCAAAAATGAGTGCACAATCATCTCGCCGGGCTTAAGGCCTGCTTCCGCCAGCGTATCCGGATGCACCAGCAGATCATCCAGACAGTGCAGCATCGCAGCCTCACTGAGCAATTTCGAAGCCCTGGCCCACATGCCCTCGCGGTACATGGAGTAGCGGCTGACCACATCCAGATCAAATGCATGCTTCTGCTGAACCGGTGTATAGGTCGAGGTCCGATTGCGGGCAGGTGCGAGCAACAGCTTGTCCTGCTCTGTTGCAGACCATGCCCCTGCCAGCGACGGCACGCGCACGACGATGGCAGCACGCAACTCATCCAGACTGACTACCGGCACTTCGCCGCCCATCACCTGCACAAGGCGCATCATCACCTTCCACAGCGGGCGCTCCTGACCAAGGGAGCGAATCGGATTGGTTGCCACCCGAATACGTCCTTCCATATTGACGAAGGTCCCCTCAATTTCAGAACCGGCTGCCGCAGGCAGTTGCACCTCGGCACGCTCGCCAATACGACCGGCGATGGAGCCGATCTGAATCAGTGGCACCTTGTCCAGCGCAGCCGCGGCTGCCGTAGGGAAGAGGCCGTCACCCAACGGGTCACTGCCCACCACAACAATCGCATCCAACTCACCCGCGCTGGCGGCCGCAAACAACTCGCCGGCACTAACGCGCACATCGGCAAAGATGGATGACAGCATTTGTGCATTCATCCCTTCCGGAATCAGGTTGCGTCCGTCACTGCCTGCCTCGGCATGGCCGCATGCACGCATCAACAGATCGAGTCCGAAAATCAGTGCCGCTGCATCAATATCGGAGCGGATTTCCTCGCCCACCAACAGTGCACAGCTGTCTGCTATCAGCGCATCGGCCAGTATCTTACCCGCTTCATGACGGGCCGGCACAGCCGCCAGCCATGCATCAAAACCGGCAGCGGTTTTGCCCAGATCACGCACCTGCTCCATGGCTCTGGCAATCACTGCCGGCCAGTCGCGTGGACGGATAATGGCATCACTGCTGATGTTCATATTGGTGCGGTAGTTCATGGCGCCGATACGAGAAACCGGCTTGCCTGCATGACCACGCTTGCGCAGGCGCTGCATCAGCAATGGCAGCCGCTGGCGCAGATCGGAACCCAGCACCACAACCTGATCGGCCGCTTCAATCTGGGCAGTCGTCATCGACAGCCCCTCTTCAAAGGCAAACGGGCGCATGTCCCTGCGATGCAGATCGAAAGCGACCTTCGCATCAGGGAAAAGTGTGTCACGCATCATGCGGATGGCGGTGTGCCCTTCCACGCTCCAGTCAGGAGAGAACAGAATGCCTACACGTTTACCCTTGAGCAACGAAACAGCGTGATCGAATGCTTCATCCCAACCGACAGTCTGCAGCTCGCCATCACGGCGCAGCGCAGGCTCCAGAATACGGGCATCGGAACGGAAGGCGTCATATACATAACGGCCGCGATCACAAATCCACGGCTCTGGGCTGCCTGCAATCGGGCGAATACGCATCACTTCATCACCGCGTGATTCAATATGAATATCGCAGCCATTCGGACAGAGCGTACATGTACTCTTGTGGTGGGACATTTCCCATGGACGGGAGACATCATGCGATGGCTTGTCCAGCAGTGCGCCGACAGGACAGATATCTGGCAGGTTACCCGACAGCTCGGACTCCAACGCCTCTTCAACAATGCCGGCAATGCTCATATGGTCGGATCGGTTCAACACACCGATATCGCCGGTTCCGGCAACCTCGTCGGCAAAGCGCACACAACGGGTACAGTGGATACAACGGGTCATACAGGTATTGACGAAGGGACCCAGTTCATAATTGACCACCGCGCGCTTTGGCTCGGCATAACGACCCTTGGATGCGCCGTGTTCCAGTGCATAGTCCTGCAGTTTACAGCCACCACCCTGATCACATACAGGGCAGTCGAGCGGATGATGAATAAGCAGATACTCCATGATCATCTTGCGATCTTTTTTCAACGAAGCTGTCTGTGTTTTCACTTTCATGCCTTCGGAAACAGGCGTGCAGCACGATGCGGCAGGCTTCGGCCAGCCTTCAACCTCAACCAGGCACATGCGGCAGTTGGCGGCTACAGACAACTCGGGATGGTAGCAGAAGTACGGCACATCGTGGTCATTCTGGCGGCAAGCCTCCAGAATACTGGTGCCGGGCGTGACCTCGACTTCCTGATCATTGATAAACAGACTCGTCACGCCACACCTCCATCGCTATTACACTGCTTGCCTGCGGCCGTTTTGGACACTGAACGCACCATCATGCTGCCTTCCCCAACGCTCGCGCACGCACTTCTTCCGGAAAATGTTTAAGCATCGACAGAATGGGTGCAGCAGCGCCATCAGCCAGCGCACAAATCGTGCGACCTGCCATATGCGTCGACGCCTCTTTGAGCACATGCAGATCTTCATCACAACCCTGCCCATCTTCAACGCGGATCATGATGCGCTCCAGCCAACCAGTACCTTCACGGCATGGTGTGCACTGACCACAGGATTCATGCGCATAGAAATGGGCCAGACGACGCGTCACTGCAACCACATCAGCCGTTTCGTCCATGACAATGATGGCACCTGAACCGAGCATGGAGCCGGCCTTGGTCATGCCGTCATAAGTCAACGGCGTATCATAGTGCTCGGCGGTCAGCCACGGCGTGGATGAACCACCCGGAATAATCACCTTCGGCACCGAGCCATGCTGCAAGCCGCCACAGTAATCTTCGATCAGCATTCTGAGCGATGTCCCCATCGGCACTTCATAGTTGCCGGGCTTGTTCACATGACCGGAAACGGAAAAGATCTTGCAGCCGGTATTGTTCGGCACGCCGATGGCAGCATGCCAGGCGCCGCCATGCTTCAGAATTGCAGGCACTGTTGCCAGTGTTTCAACATTATTGACCACTGTCGGGCAACGATAAAAACCTTCTACAGCCGGGAATGGCGGCTTGAAACGGGGACGACCCGGTTTACCCTCCAGCGACTCGATCAGTGCTGTCTCCTCGCCACAGATATAGGCGCCGGCACCACGATGCACGGTCAGGTGCATGCTGTAATTACTGCCCAGGATATTCTCGCCCAGCAGGTTCGCCGCATAGGCCTCGCGGATAGCTTCATTCATGACACTCGCTTCATGCAGAAACTCGCCACGTATATAGATATAGGCATCGTGCACATTCAGCGCAAAGCCAGCCATAATCATACCTTCAATCAGCAGATGCGGATCAAAACGCATGATATCGCGATCCTTGAATGTACCGGGTTCACCCTCGTCGGCATTACACAGCAGATAAGTAGGCTTGCCTGTATTGCGTGGCACAAACGACCATTTCAGACCGGTCGGAAAACCTGCGCCGCCACGGCCGCGCAGGCCGGAGGCTTTCATCTCATCAACAATCTTTGCCGGTTCAAATGTCTTGAGCACCGTAGGCAGAAATTCATAAGCGCCGTGCTCGCGCGCAACCGCCAGCGTGTTTACGTCCGGAATATTGATCCGGTCGAAGCAAATCTGTTTCACCTGCTTGGGATCAGAAGGGATCATGCCGCACCTCCATGTGCGTCACTCTGCGAGCGCGCATAGGCGCGTGTGATTTTACTATCCTGTAAAATCATCATTTCGCACCTCCACTAGCACGCATATGGGTAATCAGCGCATCCATCGATTCAGGCGTTACTTTTTCATGATATACATTATTGACCTGTACTACCGGGGCACCGCCGCAAGCGCCGGCACACTCCACCTCGGTAACGGTAAACATGCCATCAGGTGTTGTCTGTCCAACCTTGATACCCAGACTCTGACACATGTGCGCCACCAGTTCATTGGCGCCATTGAGCATACAGCCGGCATTGGTACACACTTCCAGCAGAAAGGTTCCACATGGTTTTTCGCGGAACATGGTATAAAACGTCACCACTTCACGCACCTGCATCAGCCTGAGGCCCAACACGTCGGCAACATGCTGCTGCACATCCATGGAGAGATAGCCGAAATCTTCCTGGGCCATATACAGCACAGGCATCAGTGCCGACTGGACACCGGGATAACGTTTTACCAGCTCGGCAATTTCAGCGAGGCGCGCCTCGCTGAAACGATGGGAGCTTGCGCTCACTGCAGCACTCATCGATCCACCTCTCCGAAAACAATATCCTGCGTCCCGAGGATGGCGACCACATCGGCAATCATGTGCCCTCGGCACATGAAGTCGAGCGCCTCGATATGTGCAAAACCGGGCGCGCGTACTTTCATACGGTAAGGCTTGTTAGAGCCGTCGGAAATCAGATAGACGCCGAATTCACCCTTCGGATGCTCAACCATCTGATACACTTCACCTTCAGGCACATGATAACCTTCGGAAAAGTACTTGAAGTGATGGATCAGGGCTTCCATATCAGACTTCATCTCGGCACGCGGCGGGCTGGTCAGCTTGTAATCATCCACTTTCACAGGACCGGGATTATTACTCAACCACGCAATACACTGCTCGATAATCCGGTTGGACTGGCGCATCTCTTCCACGCGCACCAGGTAACGATCATAGCAGTCGCCCGTCACACCTACAGGAATATCAAAATCCATCTTGTCATAGACGTCATACGGCTGGGTCTTGCGCAGATCCCACGCCACACCCGAACCGCGAATCATCGGACCGGTAAAGCCCCAAGCCAGCGCTGACTCCTTGTCTACAATAGCAATATCCACATTGCGCTGTTTCCAGATACGGTTTTCCGTCAGCAGGGTCTCATATTCGTCAACGAAACCGGGGAAGCGCTCGGTAAAGCCCTTGATCCGCTCCAGCAAACCTTCCGGCAGATCCTTGCCTACGCCGCCCGGGCGAAAATAGGACGCATGCATGCGCGCACCGGAAACAGCCTCGTAATAGTCAAAAATATCTTCGCGTTCACGAAAACAGAACAGAAATACGGTCATCGCGCCGATATCCAGCGCCACGGCGCCCAACCACATGCAGTGATTAAGGATACGGGTCAGCTCGGCAAACATCACGCGTATATACTGGGCGCGCTCAGGCGCCTCAATACCCAGCAGCTTCTCCACAGCCAGTGCATAAGCATGCTCATTGGCCATCATTGAAACATAATCAAAACGGTCAAAATATGGCAGATTCTGCAGGTAGGTCTTCTCTTCAAACAGCTTTTCAGTACCACGATGCAGCAGGCCGATATGCGGATCGGCACGCTCCACGACCTCACCATCAAGCTCCAGCACCAGGCGCAATACGCCATGTGCAGCAGGATGCTGAGGACCGAAGTTCAGGGTGTAATTCTTGATCTCAGCCACGATCTACCCCCGGCCACGATTTCTGGATCAGCTGCCTGATCTCTACTTTATTGGGACGATAAACACAGCGCCACTGCGCCTCGTCAAAGAACATCTCCACGCGCCCTGTGACAGGGAAATCCTTGCGCAGCGGATAGCCTTCAAAACCATAATCGGTTAACAGGCGGCGCAGATCCGGATGGTGATTGAAAATAATGCCGTACATATCAAAGGCTTCGCGCTCAAACCAGTTTGCGGTTGGCCACACTTCCGTCACCGAATCAACCAGATCACGCTCATTGGCGCCTACCTTCAGGCGAATGCGACAGTTACGCGATACAGACAACAGCTGGTAAACAACCTGAAAACGCGGTGCATCAGCCGGCCAGCCGCGATAATCGCTGCGGTCAACGCCACAGATATCCATCACCTGCTCATAGCCATGCTCACCCTTGAGATAGTGACACACCTCGGCAATAGACTCGCGCGCCAGCGTCACACTCGGGCAATCAATACCCGCCTCGACATCCAGAACCTGTTCACCGAAGCGCTTACGCAAGCCCTCCAGCTCAGGCTGCAAATCGGTCGCCGCATTGGCGCCGATATCATCCTGTAATTTTTCTTCCGTCATGGTCTCTTCCGTCATACTCTCTGACCTACCGGGCAATCGTATTGGTGCGTTTGATCTTTTCCTGCAACTGGATAAAGCCGTAAATCAGTGCCTCGGCGGTAGGAGGACAGCCGGGCACATAGATATCAACCGGCACGATGCGGTCGCAGCCACGGGTCACGGAATAGGAGTAGTGATAGTAACCGCCACCATTGGCACAACTACCCATAGAGATAACCCAGCGCGGCTCGGACATCTGATCATAAACCTTGCGCAGTGCCGGTGCCATCTTGTTACACAGCGTGCCTGCCACAACCATCACGTCCGACTGGCGGGGTGACGGACGAAACACGATACCAAAACGGTCCAGATCGTAGCGCGATGCGCCGGCATGCATCATTTCAACTGCACAGCAGGCCAGACCGAATGTCATTGGCCAGAGGGAGCCTGCCCTCGCGCCGTTAAATAACTTATCGGCTGTCGTGGTAATAAAACCCTTCTCAAGAATGCCCTCTATTCCCATTGCAAGGCCCCCTTCTTCCAAGCGTAGATATAACCAACCAGCAGAATCACCAGAAACATCATCATCTCAACAAAACCGAACAGGCCGATTTTATTCAGCACGACAGCCCATGGAAACAGGAAGGCGCTCTCCAGATCAAAAATAACAAACAGGATTGCCACAAGATAAAAACGAACATCGAATTGCATGCGGGCATCTTCAAATGCCTCAAAGCCGCACTCATAGGCCGAGCGCTTTTCAGCATTAGGCTTCTGCTCAGCCAGCAGATAGGTCAGCGCAAGCGGCGCCGCCCCCATCACAAATGCAATGATTATAAAGATAAAAATTGGTGCATATTCATTGGCGAGATATTCCGCGCCCATTGAAACCCCCTCCTGAAACGACAACGCCCCGAGCCAGCCCTCAAAATCTGGATGTGCTTGCTAACATCGGCACACAATATGGTCAAGATTCTGCTGGATATTAACCCTTTGAAAACTACGGAAAAATAACACGGCAATGCGTAATTTCAACCATGAAAGCTACACGGTTTTATATTTCGGGCATAGGGGCAAAAGCGACATCTGATACATGGTGGCTGATTTGAAGTGCGGGTGCGTTGCCTTCGGGAGGGGCTGCGGCGGGTTTAGTCGGGACAGAAAGAGAGAGACGGGCAGGCGGCGGGTTTGACTGCGGGCATCCTGCCCTTGCCCTGCGGGCGCGCTTCGCGCGTCCCAATCGGCTCTCCTGCCGATTGGTCGAACCATG
>PFXI01000056.1 GCA_002791575.1 Zetaproteobacteria bacterium CG_4_9_14_3_um_filter_54_145
TGAGAGCAATCTCCGGTGGGGCTTTTTTTATGCCCGCAAGAAATATGTAATGCCATGCCAGGAATTTGATTCGGCACATCCATGTGCCTCACCATGCGGGCTGCTTGAGGCAGTCCAAATCTACTCTCCTGCAGATTTGTCTTTCACCCCTTTATTTACCGATAAAGAAAGGGGGATGCTCTGCTTTAGCAGAGTAGTATGTAGGTTTAAAAGCAGCCATCGTTACCGGGGATTAAGAAGCTTTCTTCAGCCATGTTTCCCGCTAATGCACGACGAACTTTTTTTACAGGCGGGCAGTGCCGGCAGATCAGTAATGCAGCTGCGCCGCCCGGCCCCGGTCGGGGCGGATGATCCAGAACAGCAGCAGGGCTGTGAGCGCGCCGAGTGTGTCTGCAAGCATATCCTTCTGCGCATCCCAGATATCACCTTGCGAGCCGAGAAATTCGATGCCGGCATCACCGCCGTCGGCCACGGCATACCACCACTCTATGATCTCATAGCCGGCAGCTACACTCATGATCAGAAACAGGCTGAAAAAGCATGCCATTATCGCTCCGCACAGCCGCTTTTTCAGCAGCCATTCGGCCATGGCAAAGGCATAGAAACCAACGCTGAAGTGACCGATGCGGTCAAAATGGTTGCGCTGGAAACTGAACTGTTCAGTCACCCAGCCGAAGGGGGCATGGGCAAAGGTATAGTGGCCGCCGATGGTGTGCCAGAAGAGCCAAAAGGCCATCAGTGTATAGGCCGCATGGCTGAAGCGGAACAGGTTGAAGCTGGCAGCGAGGGCGGTAAAGACGATGATGACCGGAATGGCTTCGGCCAGCCAGACATCGCGGGAGACCGGCGCAATGCTCATCCAGATAAAAAACAGCAGAAACACGCTGCCCAGCAGTTGCGGGTAGATGCCCGCAGATGTTGTGTGGCCGTCAAGTCGTCTCATAGCTGCCCCGATAATGGTGTTGTACCGCAATATTCCATGCTACGAAGCTAACGCAACAGGCTGCTTGATCAATGCGCATGTGCGTGACTTGCCGTGCGGCCTGCCCATCTCCATAATAGCGTCATGCGAATGATACTGATTTTTGTCCTGTTTTTATGTGCGCCCATGCTGGCGCAGGCGGAAGATGCTGCTGCGGGCACACGCGTCAGCCTTACGGCCAATGCGGAGGCCGTACTGGCTAACGATGAGGTGGTGATCACTTTTCGGGTGGAGAAGCAGGGGCAGGATGCCGAAGTAGTACGCCAGTATGTAAACAGGGTCAGTAGTGCGATTGCCCAGCGACTGAAGCAGGAGAAGGATGTCAGGCTAAGCACGATCAGCCGCAGCATGCAGCCGGTCTGGCAGTATCCGAAGAATAGCCCGCGTATACGTACCGGCTGGCAGATGATCCAGTCAGGGCAGGTAGTCAGCATGCGGCTGGATGCCGTGCCGCACTGGCTGGATGCCATTGAATCTGCCGGGGCAAACCTCTCCGGTCTGAGTTTCCGCGTTAGTGCAGCCGTATTGGAGCAGGCCATGGTATCACTGCGTCAGCAGGCTGTGCGCAATTTTCGTTCCAGTGCCGCAAGCATGGCGAAAGGGCTGGATGCAGCCAGCTTTCGCATTGTGCATCTGAATACCGGCTCCCGTCAGCCGCAGCCGCGCGTGTTCGGATCTGAGATGGCCATGATGGCCAGGAGTGCCGATGCCGCTCCGCCGGCTTTGTCGGCCGGTGAGAACCGGATCAGTGTCACCGTTAGCGGTGACATCGAACTGCCGTTTACCGATTTTCCTGCGCAATAACCCGTCTGTCGATGGCGCAAGCAGGTTAATCCCTTATTTTGGGACGCATTACCGGCTGAATCATCATCAAAAGCACCTGTGAACTGGCGGTTGCCCGTGGCTTGTTGCATCATTGGCTGATGTCTTCACAACCTCTTGCCGGCAGGCATATTCTGATTACCCGCGCAGCAGCCCAGTTGCCGGCTCTTGCCGATCTGGTGCGCTCGCGCGGCGCTATCCCTGTCCCTTTTCCCTGCCTGGCCGTTGCCACCATGCCGGATGATATCATGCGGGCAGTTACGCAGCTGGAGCGGTTCAGCGATGTGGTTTTTACCAGCTGCAATGGTGTTACCAGTGTGGTCGACACATTGAACAGCGTCGGGCTGGATGCGCCGGCACTGTTTGCCTTGATGCGGGTGGCGGCTGTTGGCAAGCGTACTGCCGATTGTTTGCGAGAGTGCGGCATCGGGGTGGATATCGTGCCGGCTTCGGCTTCTCAGGACGGTCTGATCGATGCCTACCGACAGGCGGGTCCTCCGCGCAGCCTGCTCTTTTTCCGGGCTGAAGAGGGACGTGATGCGCTGGCTGAAGCGCTGGCTGAACAGAGCATAGAAGTGCAGACGGTACCGGCGTACCGTACGGTCTGCCCGGATGAGGATGCCCCGGAGGTGCTGGCCATGCTGCGCGGTGGACTGGTGGATGCGGTATTGCTGGGTAGTGCCAAGGCAGCACTGCACTACCTGCAACGAGTCGGTGATGCGGATCTGGCGGCTGGCCCGGTGATTGTCGGGATCAGTGAGAATATGGCGGCGGCAACGGCCCGTGAGGGACTGAAGGTGCAGCTTGTTGCCAAAAGCGCTAGTTTTGAGGCGATGCTCGATATATTGAGCAACCATTTTGCTACGCATGCATATTGAGTACATCTGTTTATGATGATGAAATAGAGGAGTTAAACCATGTCTTTGCCCGAGCTGATTATCCGACCGCGCCGTCTGCGCACTACGCCGACGATGCGGCGTATGGTGCGTGAAACCACGCTCTCCGCAGCCGATTTGATCTATCCGCTGTTTGTCGATGAGACCATCGATGCGCCGATCGCTGTTGCCAGCATGCCGGGTGTGTCGCGTATCCCGCTCTCACAGGTAGGCGATGCCGTGCGTGAAGTGGAGGCTCTCGGTATTTCGGGCATCATCCTGTTTGGTATTCCGGCAGTGAAAGATGCCGTCGGTTCCGGCGGATGGGATGAGAACGGTATTGTGCAGCAGGCTATTCGTGCCGCCAAGGCAGCCTGCCCGGATATCAGTGTGATCGCCGACACCTGCTTCTGTGAATATACCGATCACGGTCACTGCGGCGTGTTGCACGGTGAAGATGTGGATAATGATGCCACGCTGGTCAATCTGCAGCGGGAGGCGGTCTCCTATGCCGAAGCGGGTGTCGATATCGTGGCGCCGTCCGGCATGATGGACGGCATGATTGCCGCGATTCGTCAGGCGCTGGATGCAGCCGGCTTTACCAATGTACCGATCATGTCCTATGCGGTTAAATACGCATCGGGCTATTTCGGCCCTTTCCGTGATGCGGCCGATTCCACCCCCGCCTTCGGTGATCGCGCCACCTATCAGATGGATCCGGGCAACCGCCGTGAGGCGATCCGGGAAGCGATACTCGATGCCGAAGAGGGTGCCGATTTCCTGATGGTTAAACCTGCGCTCGCGTATATGGACATCATACGTGAAGTGAAGGATGCCACGCTGCTGCCGATGGCGGTCTATAATGTCTCCGGTGAATATGCGATGGTGAAAGCTGCGGCCGAAAAGGGCTGGATTGACGAGCGGCGCGTGGTGCTTGAAACCATGCTCGGCTTCAAACGTGCCGGCGCGGATCTGATTCTCACCTATCATGCACTGGACGTAGCGCGCTGGCTGAGGGATAGTTAAGCAATGGATAACAAGCAGACCCCCGAAACGAATGATGAGGCGATTGAGGCTGTGATTGCCGAGAGCGTCGGTCAGGCTGAGCCATCGCCGAAACGCGGTACGGGGCTGCTTACGCGCGTACTGGTGCTGCTGTTTGTCGTGGTTGCACTTGTCTTTGGCACGCTGGCGGCCGGTGGGCATCTGCAACCACTGTTGCAAAAGCTCACGGCCTCTTTTGATGCCGTGCCGCCGTCACAGGCGCCGATTGATCCGGAGCAGGTTGTGGCTCAGCCGGCCCCTGCTGCAACTCAGGATGAGGCGATCAGCCACGAGGCGGGCTCTTTTGTTCTGCCTGTTACGGCACCGGCAACGCCTGTTGTAGATACACCCGCAGAGCCGGTAGAGCCGGCCCCTGCGGTGGAAGAAGAGCCTGCCATGGCGCCAGTGATCAGCCAGCCGGTGGTTGGCAAGGCTGAAATTGATCATTTGATGACTACCATTGATACGCTAAGCGGTGAGTTGGCTCTGATGCGCAAGGCGCAGAACGAGCTGAAAACCAATCGTGACCAGCAGCAGCAGATGGATCTGCAGGTACGCACAGGCTGGCTGGTGGACCCCGCCATCAGCCTGCAACAGACGCAACAGGCCTGGGAAGAGATTGCCCTGCTGCCGGGACTCACTGCCGGGCAGCGTGATGAGGCAAACCGGATGCATGCACTGGCCACCCGCACGGCCAGAGAGGTCAAACAGTGGCGTGAAACGCTGGTGAAATGGGCCGATATGATGGTTGTGCCGGTACATCCGGAAGTGCTACCGCAACCGGAGCATCCGTGGTTGGCGTGGATCGTCGGACAGTTCCATCTGCACAAGGCTCCGTCGGCGGAAGCGGATCGACTCTCCGGGCTGCGTACGCGTCTGCTTGATGCCGCCCGCCATCTGTCGCTTGAGGCATGGCCCGATAAAGCGACATGGCAGGCCCTGCATGCAGAGCTGTTGCTACAGGTGCGGGCATTCTCCGCCGCTAATGCCGAGCCGATGCCTGAGCTGGGTTTACCGGAAAATCTGGATGCATTGCAGCGTGATGTGGCGCTGCTGCATAGCACGGCGCAGAGCTGGAAAGCGCGCGGGCAGGAGGGGATCTGATGCGTCTGATATTTCTGCTCGTACTTGCACTGGTGGTCAGTATTGCCCTGGTTGCCTTTCCGAACATTGCCGATCAGGCACTGCGGCTGGAGGCGTTCGGCTGGGTGTTCGAGACCCGCCAGGGCGCATTTATTGTGGCGCTGTTTGTTATTCTGTTTGTCATCTGGCTGCTGCGTACGCTTGTCTCCGGCCTGTTTGCCGGCCCCGGTCACCTCTGGCAGTCACTGCGCATGGGCAGCCGCAACCGGCGCGAGAAACGCCTGCGCGAGGCGCTGGAGCGCTGGCTCAATGGCGATGGTGATCTTGATGCCCGTTTGCTGAAACGATCACGCAAGGTGTTGCCTGACTGGGCGCTGGATCTGCTGACGGTGATGGGTACCCCGGCAAAGGATCAGCCTGCTCCCGATCCGCAAGCGGATCCGATGTTAACCGCGATGATTGCCAGAACGGTCACCTCGCCTGTGGCCAGTCCGAGACCGGACCCTGCTGTTTGTAAGGCGCATCTGAAGGCGTGGCTGGCAGTCAGCCCGAATTCGGCGCTGGCGAGAAGCAGGATGGCTGATGTCGCGGAAGAGGAAGGTAACTGGCAGGAGCTGGTTTCTCTGCTCGAAGAGATATGGAAAAAAGGTCAGCAGTCCGCTGCCGGTATCAAGGCACGCCTTATTCACGCCTATGTGAAGCTGGCCGAAGCGGATGCGGAACAGGCGCTGATCCTGCTGCGCAAGGCGCATCGCCTGAGTCCTGCCGATGGGGTGGTGCTGCTGGCTTATGGCCGGGTGCAACTGGCCAACGGGGAGAGTGAAAATGCCCGTCGCCTGTGGCTGAATCATCTGCAGTTCAATGAAGATATGGCGATCGCGACGGCGCTGCTGGCTGTCTTGAAGCAGGGTGATACGCTCAAGGTATACCGCAAACTCGAGCGCAAGGTGAGCGGGGAGATCAGCCTGTCCCTGCGCTGGCTGCGGGCAGAGCTGGCACATGCATGCAAACTGGACGGGTTGGCTTTTGAACAGATGCAGATGCTGACCAAAGAGGCCGGCTATGCTCCTGCACTGGAGAGCATGGCGCGCTGGCATGAGGCGGCGGGCGAGTTTGCAAAAGCGGCCCAATGTTTCCGGCAGGCGCTGGAGCGTTCACGACAAGGTGGAACGCCGGAGTAGTGCCGGTTTTAAGCCAAGCCAGTTTGACATAAGTTGATCTGTCGACTATATACATATCACAACGGATTAGCGGCTCATGTGAGTCGCAGGCGGCTGCAGGCGTGCAGCCGCCTATTTTTTTGCAGCAGTGATCATGGCTGCTGATTCGGCCGACTGGCAACGGGTGGCCCGACCACCGGAAGGTGGCGCCACACTCTTTCCACTGCAGGCAACGCTGCGTCTCTCCGACGGTCGTTCTATAGATATCGATGCGCAGGGTTTTCTCATCTGTCACAAGGGGCGATTGCAGGCATGGAAAAATGAGTGCCCGCATGCCGGCTCCCCGCTGGACTGGATTCCCGGCCGTTTCTTCTCCGAAGATGGCGAGCATCTGGTCTGCCACACCCATCATGCCATATTCGATCCTGAATCCGGAGACTGCCTCTCCGGCCCGTGCCCGCGCGGGCTGTATGCGTTAGCGTTTCGTGAGGTCGGTGATATGGTTGAAGTGCCTGTCACTGCCGAGCGGCTACCGGAAAGAGGCGGCGATTAGGGGAGCGCTGATCGGGGCATTGAAGGTTTAATGATCACTCATGCCCAGATATTGCCAATGGCACGACAGGCAAGTCACGGTCATAAACGGCATTCACTTAGTCAGGATGAAGGCGCGAACGAGTCCTGACCCCTCACCTCATCATGATTTCAGACGTATTTCATGTTTGAAAAGGCTACGATTAGACTTGCGCACACCCATATGCTAGTAATCATGAAAATAACCGGAGGAACAATCACGATGGCAAACCACGTCACCTGTGCACCACAGACCACAGCAACCAAAAAACAAGCGTGGCACGCGCCGCAACTAGCAAACCTGACCTCATTAGCAACGAACGGCAAAACAGTCTACCAGACAAAAGAAGGACCATATTCACTCACCAGAGGCCCCAGCTAATCAGCTGTAATCCCCATCAGATCTAAATCAGTCGAAGCAGAACGTCTGATTTAGAGGGGAGAGAACCCAACCACAACACGTCCAAACTTCCACCCATAAGCCAACGGAATCAGTTCTAGACAATCCTTCCAGTGCGGCATCAGTCCGCGCATTAAGCTGGATAATTGATCCAGTCAAATGAGGGTACTTCTGTTTAACTTCTAAATGACCGGACTAGTAACCTCAAAGCATACTCTAAGAGGTGAATTTGAGAATGCCGTATTCGCTACGTATCGCAACTGAAGCCGACTTTCATACTATACATGGATGGATGCTAGACCAAGATCGGTCCAATCAAGAACCATCATTTTATTGTAACTGGAACCTAACCCGGAAGGTGTATGAAGAGCACCGCCTTCTAGGATTTGTATCTACGGATACAGACACGCCACTTGCATATATGTGGGATGATTTTGGAATCGTTGAAGTAGAGTACTCAGAAAGAGGAAAAAGAATAGGCACACTGATGGTTGAAGATGCCATCAATCTTCTCGCAGAAAAAAAACATTGCTGCGATCGGTATTCAAGCAGCTCCAATATCTTCTAAAGAGTATTGGACAAAAATGGGCGCAGTATTCTATACAGAAGATGAAGCCTTTATAGAAATCCCAAAGAGGCTAGAAACGCCTACTGATGGGAAAGTGGTGGATGTAAAGATTAGCCTTTTCAAAGAAGCAATGCTTTACGAAGCAACCCCAGGAGCCTCGGGGTCAGGACTCGTATCGTGCATCGATTGGCCGAAGGGAATGCGCAAAGCGAGTCCTGACCCCTATGGTGTGACCCTTATGGCGCAAAGCGAGTCCTGACCCCTATGGTCCACAAAGCGAGTCCTGACCCCTATGGTCCACTGACCCCTATGGTCTATGGTTAAATACCGGGATGACCCAGTTAGAGACCTTGGAATTCTAGCTGCCGAGTGCCTTAAGCGTAGGGTTTTTGGGGATCAGATGAAAGATGCGTATTCCGGTGAAGTCGGCACCTGATTCCAGTCGAACGCGACACCCTATTCCGGTGAAGTCGACACCCCCTTTGGGAGCCTGTTGCTGA
>PFXI01000005.1 GCA_002791575.1 Zetaproteobacteria bacterium CG_4_9_14_3_um_filter_54_145
GATTTGCTGTTTGGTAACTACAAATCTACCACATCCCTTGGGAATTCAGACCTTTTTCATGCTGTCATTTCTTTGACCGGACAGCAGTGAGGTTAGATATAGATTATTGTGATATGACCGGCATGTTGTCTGCAATATTTCGTGTGTTACATGGTGATTCATGCGCGCAGTAACTGCTGCCTGATATTATTTGATGGCAGTCAGTACTGCGCGTAGCGGGGCAGGGTGACCTTCAATGGTTCTGCTCGGATCAAGCGGATCCAGATAATCCGCCAGCGATTCAAAGCGCATCCAGTCGGTAGCGCGTTGCTCCTCCGTCGTAGTCGGGCCGACATCAACCAGTCGGATATCGTGAAAGCCGCTACGTTTTAGCCAGACCTTAAGCATCGCAACCGATGGCAGAAACCAGATATTACGCATCTTGGCATAACGGCCGTCAGGGATCAGGCAGGCCTGAGCATCGCCTTCTACCACCAGTGTTTCGAGTACCAGTTGCCCCCCCGTACGCAACAGATCCTTCAGCTGTAGCAGATGATCAATCGGGGAGCGGCGATGGTAGAGGATGCCCATGGAAAAGACGCTGTCGAAGCAGGCCATATTTGCTGGCAGCTCATCAATGCCGACTGGCCAGAACTGTACCGCTTCATCCCGGATGTAATGTTGGGCGGCGCGAAACTGCATCAGAAACAGGATAGTCGGATCAATGCCGATTACCCTTGTTGCACCGGCTGCGCGCATGCGCCAGCAGTGGTAGCCCGATCCGCAGCCGATATCGAGTACCGTGCGTCCGGCCAGCGGCTGAATGGCATCTTTCAGGCGGTCCCATTTCCAGTCGGAGCGCCACTCCGTATCGATGCGGGTGCCAAAAAAATCAAACGGCCCTTTGCGCCACGGGTGCAGTGTTTGCAGGGCGAGCAGTAGTTGCGCCTGCTCAATCGCTGAGCAGTCATCGGCCTGGCCGATACGAATGGCGCTGCTATCAAGCGCAAGTGAGCCGGGGTGGACGGCTGGCAGTTGTGCCAGCGCCTGCTGCCAGCGGGGGTAATCACCGTGTTGCTCAGCCAGCTCGATTGCCCGCCCGACAAGCTGTTGCAGGGCCTCCGCATGCGTGGAGAGCGGGGAGTCGGCCAGCCATTGACCGAGCGCGTCTGTTTCAGGCGGCAAAATCATTTCCAGGCAATGATCGAGGCAAAATTGAAACACTGAAACCAGGTGGATGCCGTAGCGAAACCGGCACTGTTCAGGCGCTGATGATGCGCGCTCAGGGTTTCGGGGATCAGTACATTTTCTAACGCCGTACGCTTGCGACTGACTTCCATTTCGGAATAACCATGGGCGCGCTTGAAATCCTCATGCAGCGCGATCTGTCGTCCGTTTTCGGCCGCATCCGCAAAACAGACCTTTTCTGACAGAACCAGAATGCCGCCGGGTCGCAAACCCTGATAAACGCGATGCAGCAGATGCTCCCGCTGTTGCAGGTCGATAAATTGCAATACGAAATTGAGTACCACCACCGATGCATTTTCGATATCGGTGTCGATAATATCCTGGCAGCGGATCTCTACAGCTTCATTGCTCAGCATTTCACGGCAACGGCTGACCATGGCTGGCGAGTTATCCACACCGATTACCCGGCAGTTGCGGCCGCTGCTGCCGCGGCTCAGGGCCATGGTTGCAGCACCCAGAGAGCAGCCGAGGTCGAACAGGTTTGATTCCGGCTGGGCATACTGATGCGCCAGCAACTCCACCATCTGCAGTGTCTGGGCATAACCGGGAACCGAACGCCCGATCATGTCGGCGAACACCGATGCGACCTTGTCGTCAAAGGTGAACCCCTGATCGTGAATGGCATCCCTGTATATAGCATCGTACTTCATGGCGGCAAAGCTGAAGTAAAAATGCGCGCGGGGGAACCATCATCTGCGGCTTTCATAGCTCTGGCAGTCGCGTTGCAATCATCAATTGCATCGTCTATACAATCAGACACGACTAATCCGGGGGAGGGATGCTGATGGACCAGTCAAAGAAAACCGAGGCAAACCTGAATGAGATTCAACAGCATTTCAGCAGCTATAAGCTGCAGCCCGGTTCGATCCCGATGATCTCTGTGCTGACGGGGAGCGGCTCTGCGAGTTATCGTGAACTGATGCACCTCTATCGCATGCTCTCATCCCTGAAGGCTGCTATGGCCAGGGATATGGCTGCAATCCAGTCGCATCTGTCGGTGGTTGAACGTCTGGAAAAGGGGGGACGTGCCGAGGCAGTGGTGATGGAGACACTGACCACGCGAGAAGTTGAGGTGCTCGAGGTATTTGCCCGCGGATGCAGTTATAAAGAAACAGCCGACCTGCTGCATTGCAGTCTGGGTACAGTGCAGACGCATTGCAAACGTATTTACCGCAAGCTGCAGGTGCACTCCCGCTCCGAAGCTGTATTTGAAGCCAGCAGGCTCGGGCAGATCCAGCTTTGATGTAGCAGGTTGTTCCGGAAATAGTTTAGGTAGTGGCTTGTGGGCGCTGGGCGGATATGACGCTGGCAGTGAATCATCCTTGCGTAGCAGATGTTGTTGTGATGCAGTAAACCGGACGGTGCATACTGCAGGCACAAGCGTTATGATCGCATGATCGCATGATCGCATGATCGCATGATCGCATGAAAGTACGGAGGTGCTGTTGAGCTGGCAGGTGTTTACCGGATTGGCTGGTGGTGTCGGACTGTTTCTGCTCGGCATGCAGTTGATGACCGACGGCTTGAAACAGTCTGCGGGCAAGTCACTGCAGCAGATACTCAGCCGCTCGACCAGTACGCCACTGCGCGGCATTGCTTCCGGTGCTCTGATCACTTCTGCTGTTCAGTCATCCAGTGCCGTGACAGTCGCATCAATCGGTTTCGTCAATGCAGGTCTGATGCAGCTCAAGCAGGCCATTTACATTATTTACGGCAGTAATCTGGGCACAACAATGACCGGCTGGCTCGTGGCCATTATCGGTTTTCATGTCGAGATTAAAGTATTTGCCCTGCCGGCGATCGGTGTCGGTATGTTGATGAACTTGTTGATGACGCAGGGTCGATATGCGGCGATTGGCAAAGTGCTGGCCGGTTTCGGTCTGTTTTTTCTCGGCATTGATCTGATGAAATCCGGCTTCTCCGATCTGCAGGGGATGATTCCGCTAACGGCGCTGGAGGAGGGGGGCTTGCTCGGCATGGTGGTGTTTGTCGGCATCGGATTCCTGATGACGCTGGTCATGCAATCCTCCAGCGCCTCCATTGCCATGACGTTGACCGCTGCCGCCGGTGGCGTCGTAGCTCTGCCTGCTGCCGCGTGTATGGTGATTGGCGCCAATGTAGGTACAACTTCAACAGCGGTGCTGGCCGCGATCGGGGCAACGCCGAATGCCCGGCGCATGGCAGCGGCACATGTGATCTTTAATATTGCCACAGCTGTAGTTGCTGTGCTTATTTTGCCCCTGCTGCTTTATCTGTTTACGCAGTTGCAGCAGCAGTGGATGCTGGATGGCGGGGTTGCGACATTTCTGGCCATGTTCCATACCGGCTTCAATCTGCTGGGGGTACTGCTGCTGCTGCCGTTCACCACACGCATGGTCAATTTTCTCAAAACCCGCTTTCGTGCGGCCGAAGAGGATGAGGCCCGCCCTCGCTTTCTCGATGATACGCTGATTGATGCACCGGATCTGGCACACAAGGCGCTGGTCATGGAGCTGCAGCGCATTCAGCTGATCAGCATCAAGGTGGCTGAGGATGCCATAAATACCGAGGCCAGTTTTAGCCCGCGTATCAGTGCCGACCGCTTTGTGCTGGATAGCCTGAGTAATGCGGTTGGTACCTTTGCCTCAAAATTGCGGCGTGGTCATTTGCCGGAAGATGTCGCCGAGTCACTGCCGCATGCGCTGGCAGCCACGCGCTATTTTGTTGAAATGGCTGAGCTGGCGGCCGAAATTGACCAGCAACAGAGTCAGCAGGTCACAGACCTGTCGGATGAGCTGGGGCAGTCGCTGGCCGGGATGCGGAAACTGGCGATTGTGGTACTGGATGCCGGCCGGCTGGAGCAGGCTGATGAGGCTGATCTGCCCACCACGCAGGTGTTGGAAAAGCACTATGAGCATATCAAATCACTGCTGTTGCGTGCCGGAGCATGCGGGCAGCTGAGCGGACGTCAGATGGTAACCATGATCGAATTGATGAAAAATATTGAGCGACTGGTTAAGCATGCGATCAAGGGGCAAGCGGCTCTGCGCAACTTTTCTCAGGCATTGCAGGAGGAGAGCCGAGCAGGAGCGGTTGAGCCGGATGTCGGGGCTTTGTAGATATCCTCACACCGCCCATGCCCGTAGTCATATATTAATACTCGAGAAGCTCCAGCAGTGCGCGTGATTCACGGATGGCGAAGTTCCTGAATACTTCCGGAATCGCAGCAAAGCGTTTGTTGTTGCGATGAACGATGTACCAGTGGCGCATGATGGGGAAGTCCTCCACATTCAGTACCACCATGCGTTTCAGTGCCAGCTCCATCTCAATCGTGTGCAGCGATACAATGCCCAGCCCCAGTTCGGCCATGACCGCCTGTTTGATTGCTTCGGATCGGTTCATCTCCATGCCGGGGGTCAGGGTCAGGTGGTGGGCGGCGAAATAGCGTTCGATAGCCATGCGTGTGCCCGATGCCGGCTCCCGCACAATGAACGGTTCATCAGCCACATCGGCCAGAGGAATGGAGCTGCTTTGGGCCAGAGGGTGCTCGGGCCAGGCGATAACGACCAGCGGGTTATCCAGAAAGGAGATACCGGTCAGTTCATGACCTTCCGGGGGGCGTCCCATGATAGCCATGTCAGTGGTGTTAGTGTCGAGAGCCTCAAGCAGACCGGAGCGATTGGTTACATCCAGCGTCACCTTGGCGCCCGGATACTGGTGGTGGAATGCTGCGATCAGGCGCGGCGCAAAGTAATTGGCGGTCGATGCCATGGTCAGGTGCAGTTTGCCGCGTTTGAGCCCTTTGAGCTCCTCCATGACCGTTTCCGCCTCTTCCAGCTGTTGACGAATAGTACGGGCATAGTGCAGTAGTTCCTGTCCTGCTTCGGTGGCTTTAATCTGTTTGCCGCTGCGCTCAAACAGCTGCAGGCCGATCTCGCCCTCTATCTGTTTGATCTGCATGGAGACCGCCGGTTGCGTCATGAACAGTGCCTTGGCAGCTTCGGTGTAGCTGCTATTTTCAACAATGGCCTCGATGATTCTGAATTGCTTGAGCGTTATATGCATCACATCACCCCATAAGTTTTTATTATATTAATAATCATAACCATTGATTTTACATTATGAAAGTGATTTATATACTTCCCACCATCGCTCGAAAGGCATAACATGCCTCACTGCGCAGGAGGGGGGCGAAAGCCTCCTTGTTAACAAATTAAATTTGGAGGGTATTCTCTAATGGATCAATCAAATCGTTATGCAAATCTTAGCTTGAATGAAGCGGATTTGATCGCAGGTGGCCAGCATATGCTGGTTGCATATAAACTGATTCCGGCCAAGGGCTACGGTTTTCTGGAAGTAGCAGCGCACATTGCAGCTGAATCTTCAACCGGTACCAACGTAGAAGTATCCACCACCGACGACTTTACCCGTGGCGTTGACGCACTGGTCTATGACATCGATGAAACCGCATTCGGTGACAACGGTGTCACAGGCGGCGGCTTGATGAAGGTCGCATACCCTGTTGAATTGTTCGATCCGAACCTGACCGACGGTCACTACAATGTTTCCCACATGTGGTCATTGATTCTGGGTAACAACCAGGGCATGGGTGACCATGAGGGTCTGCGTATGCTCGACTTCATGGTGCCTGAGTGCATGATCAAGAAGTTTGATGGTCCAAGTGCAGGCATTGCCGATCTGTGGAAAGTGCTGGGTCGTCCTGAAGTGGATGGCGGCTACATCTCCGGTACTATCATCAAGCCTAAACTGGGTCTGCGTCCTGAACCGTTTGCCAAGGCTTGTCTTGATTTCTGGCTGGGTGGCGACTTCATCAAGAACGATGAGCCACAGGCTAACCAGCCGTTCTGCCCGATGAAGGTGGTTATTCCTAAGGTTGCGGAAATGATGGACCGCGCACAGCAGGAGACCGGTAACGCCAAGTTGTTCTCTGCCAATGCTACTGCCGATTTCCATGGTGAGTGCATCGCCCGCGGTGAATACATTCTGGGCGAGTTCGCCAAATATGGTAACGAAAAGCATGTGGCCTTCCTGATCGATGGTTTTGTAACTGGTCCAGCCGGTGTAACAACTGCACGTCGTGCCTTCCCTGATACCTTCCTGCACTTCCATCGTGCCGGTCATGGTGCAGTAACCTCTTACAAGTCCCCTATGGGTATGGATCCACTGTGCTACATGAAGCTTGCTCGTTTGCAGGGCGCTTCCGGTATCCACACCGGCACCATGGGCTACGGCAAGATGGAGGGTCATGGCAAGGAGACCGTCCTGGCATACATGCTGGAGCGCGATGAGTGCATGGGTCACTACTTCAACCAGAAGTGGCATGGCATGAAGCCAACTGCTCCGATCATCTCCGGTGGCATGAATGCACTGCGTCTGCCTGGCTTCTTCGAGAACCTCGGCCACGGCAATGTCATTAATACCTGTGGTGGTGGTGCTTTCGGTCATATCGACAGCCCAGCTTCCGGCGGTATCTCTCTGGATCAGGCATACAACTGCTGGAAAGAGGGTGCTGACCCAATCGAATTCGCCAAGACTCATCCTGAGTTTGCCCGCGCATTCGAATCCTTCCCGGGTGATGCAGACAAGATCTATCCTGGCTGGCGTGAAAAACTGGGCGTACATAAGTAAGTCCAGACTTTATCGTCAAGCATATGAAAGGCCTCCACTTCGGTGGGGGCCTTTTTTTGGTTCAGCGCGGATTTGCGGGAGCTTTATCAGCACTTACCTCAAAAACGATGAAAGGCATGCACCGCAAAGGACGCAAAGGACGCAAAGGACGCAAAGGAAAAGCAAGACAATATAAGAGAATGCTTACGATTCTGTGACCTGCTGGCGCTCATCTGCGACGAGCCGTATCACCCTGTTTTGTTTACTCCGTCTTTCCTCTGTGCCCTTCGTGTCCTCTGCGGTGAAAAGCTTCTGATTCTGATCATTAGCAGCCCTGTATAGTTACGAAAGAACAAGTGAATGCATTCGATTACAAAGCTGACTATTACTACTTTCTCAAGGGCCATAGATTATCTTTTCTGAAAATCCGCGAAGAATCCTTTTTTGCCGGATGCTCAAGCGGATCGCGCCGGCGACCGGCTGCGGAGGTGCTGGCCGGGGCATGCAGATGACTGTGCTTGCTGCCCGCTTTTATGAGCAGGATTGATGGATCATATAAGGTTTATAAGCATGCATTTTTTTGTCCGCTGACTAGTATGAGCGGATATCTTTTCCGGAGGAAATACAATGACGACCGATAAAGAGCAGTACAAGGTACACGCAGAGCCATTCTATCAGCCGCAGGGTGATGAAGTGGAGCTCTACGAGGCGGCTTATGCTGCGCGTCTGCCTGTGATGGTAAAAGGCCCGACGGGCTGTGGTAAATCCCGTTTTATCGAGCATATGGCCTGGAAGCTGGGCAAGCCTTTGATTACCGTGGCCTGTAACGAAGATATGACTGCTTCGGATCTGGTGGGTCGTTATCTGCTTGATGCCAATGGCACACGCTGGCTCGATGGTCCGTTGACTACAGCAGCCCGTATTGGCGCTATCTGTTATCTCGATGAGATCGTCGAAGCCAGGCAGGACACAACCGTAGTGATTCACCCGCTGACCGATCATCGTCGTACACTGCCTCTGGATAAGAAGGGTGAACTGATCGAGGCGCATGCTGATTTCCAGCTGGTGATCTCCTATAACCCCGGTTACCAGAGCCTGATGAAGGATTTGAAACAGTCGACCAAGCAGCGGTTTGCCGCCTTTGAATTTGATTATCCACAGCCGGAAGTGGAAACCGCCATTGTTGCCAAAGAGACCGGTATTGATACGGAACTGGCAGCCAAGCTTGTGACGATTGGTGGTGCGGCACGTAACCTGAAGGGGCACGGTCTGGATGAAGGTATTTCGACCCGTCTGCTGACCTATGCTGCTGCGCTGATCAAGGGCGGTGTGGAAGCAAAAGCTGCCTGCCGTATGGCACTTGTTCGACCAATTACGGATGACGTGGATATTCGTGATACACTGGACCACGCTATCGATGCCACTTTTTCTTAAGATGATGCCAACCCGGGTTACTTGCCCGGCTCATGAATCAGATCGCGGTGATAATAATGAGTGAAGCTGTCGTAAGAAGCATGAACGTTGAGATGTACTGGTTGAAACTGGGCTGTAATTTTGCTCAGGTAGACCGGGTTTTCGATGAATGCATGAAAGAAGCCAAGGCGTTGCTTTCCAAAGAGGGCATCAACGTCTATATCGAAAATGCCCGTTTTCTGGGCAAGATGGGGCGTGGACCGGAGCCACTGCTGATATACCTGGAAGAGGCACCGGGTGTTGCGCATGAGGTTGGTGAAAAGGCGCTTGTTGATCTGCGTGAATTTGCCCACTACATGTCCACGCATACCAATTTCAAGGCCATGGTGCCGTTTCTGCAGACCAGTGGTTCCGTAGTGCGCCGTCTGCACAGCTATGAGGTGTTCAAACAGTATATCGAAGTGGTCCGGGACATGATGGATCGCACTTCCGGCTCCGTTCACGGGCATCACACCACATTCCCGAGTCCCGGTTTGCCGGCGTTGCTCAAGCAGGCCCCGCGCCTGTTGAGCGCGTTGTCGATGGAAGGTTTTCGCAACTGGATTGAATACGGCATCACCTATTATAATAATCATCCTGAAAATCAGGAGGAGTATTTCAGCCTGCAATCTGCAGATGCCATTGCGGTGATGCAGCGTGAGCGGCATGGCACCCTGCTGGTGGATAACGAACGCAAGCTGGATTGCTATATGCGCAGCCTGTGGAATGATCATGATCAGATGATTCCGTATGCGGTGGCCTTTGAAGAGCTACGTAAACCGATGCCGTATTTCGATGACAACGGTATTCGTTTGCCGGATGTCTATGATGATGAGCGGGGCGTAGACGGCATTGATCGCTACCGCGCGTCGCTGGCCCATATGGCGGCACATCGCCGCTGGAGCCAGAAGATGATCGTGGATAACTGGAGTCCGTTCCAGCGTATTGCGGTCGAAACATTCGAAGACTCGCGTGTTGAATACCTGGCCATGCAGCGCTACCCGGGTTTGCGCAAGCTGTTTATTGCCCTGCATCCGATACCCGAAGAGGCGGACCTGCAATTGCAGGATGTATCGCTGATTAATCTGCGTCTGGCCATGGTTTCCCGGGCCATTCTTGATCCTGATTATCAGTATGAAAATGCCGATATTCGTGAATTTGTAGATCGTTTCTTTGCCGAGATGGAGCAGGGAGAGTCGTGCAGCGCCAATATGGCTTCGC
This sequence comes from Zetaproteobacteria bacterium CG_4_9_14_3_um_filter_54_145, assembly GCA_002791575.1. Classification (GTDB taxonomy): domain Bacteria; phylum Pseudomonadota; class Zetaproteobacteria; order Mariprofundales; family Mariprofundaceae; genus Mariprofundus. The sequence continues at coordinate 9,508 of PFXI01000005.1, forward strand.
TTGCCCTCTCCTTTATTGCCCGTACCCGCAGGCAGGCCGATGCCTCATCACATACCCATTTCGAAAACACCGAAGTGGATTATCGCGACGATAACCGCCATCTGTGGATTTTCATCGAGAATAGCGATGAAGAGGAGTCGTACGAAAAAGAGCGCAAGCTGGAGGAGGAAGAGCAGGAGTATAAGGGGTTACCTCCGCGCCATTACCATGAGTGGGACTACAATGCGCAGAGCTACCGGCCGGACTGGGTCAGTGTGTATGAAGCTGCTCACCCTCGTGGCAATGCCGCCAGGATCGATAGCCTGTTGGCCAAGCATGCGGGGCTTGCCAAGCGTCTCAAGGCCATGCTTGATATGCTCAAGCCGCAAGACAAGGTGCGCATACGTTACCAGGAAGAGGGCTCCGAGCTGGATCTGGATGTGGCGATTCGCTCGCTGATCGATTTCAAAGGTGGATGTGCTCCGGATCCACGCATCAATATGTCTCATCGTACAGACGGACGCAATATTGCCGTCACACTGTTGCTGGATCTGTCGCAGTCATTGAGTGAGAAGGCGGCAGGTTGTAACCAGACTATTCTGGAGCTGAGTCAGGAAGCGGTGTCATTGCTGGCCTGGGCCATTTCACAGGTGGGAGATCAGTTTGCCATTGCAGGCTTCCACTCCAATACCCGTCACGATGTGCGCTATTATCATATCAAGGGATTTTCCGAGGAGTGGGGCGATGATGTGAAGGCACGTCTGGCCGAGATGGAGGCCGGGTTTTCTACCCGTATGGGCGGCGCCATGCGTCATGCCGGTCACTATCTGAAGGCGCAGCAGGCGGATAAAAAACTGCTGCTGGTGATCACCGATGGTGAACCGGCCGATATTGATGTGCATGATGGTCAGTTGCTGATTCAGGATGCGAGGCAGGCGGTGAACGAGCTGGATCGGGATGGCATTTATAGCTACTGCATCAACCTCGATCCGAAAGCCGATGAATATGTGGCCGATATCTTCGGTCGGCAGTACACCATCATCGATCACGTGGACCGATTGCCGGAACGCTTGCCTGAGTTGTTTATCTCATTGACCAAATAACGTTGCCGGAGGCCTCCATGTTATGGATGGTCTCCGGTGGCTTGTTATTTCGACTATCTTTCTGCTGCCTGAATGTTGTTTAAGTTCTCCGGGTTTTGATTACTACAGATGCTAAAAGGGGAGTGATCTGACCTCCGTGCGGCGCGTGGTGATAACATAGGCGATAGCTGATTAAATTATGGTCGGTTGCCGTTTTATGGAACACAAGAACGTTGATAAATATAGATATCGAGAATGGCACTAACATTGCTATGCATATTGCTAATGAACATAAAATCCAGAACTGGGGCGACCACTAATGAGCGGAAATGAATCACGGCTGCAAGCCATTTATCAAATCACAAATCGTAAAGCTACGTCTGTAGCGCAACCGGAGCCTCTGAGTAAAATCTGGGCAAGCGATGTGTTTAATCTGGCGACCATGGAGCAGTGTCTTTCCAAGAGCGCTTTCAAGGCCATCAAGAAGACCGTACAGACGGGCGCACCACTGGATGCGGCTACCGCCGAGGTAGTGGCCGTAGCCATGAAAGAGTGGGCGATGGGCAAGGGCGCCAAATTCTTCTCTCATATCTTTTATCCGATGACCAATGTATCAGCCGAAAAGCATGATGCATTTATTGTCACCAACTCCGATGGCAATGCCATTACCGAATTCAGTGGCAGCCTGCTGATCAAGGGTGAGCCGGACGGTTCATCATTCCCGAACGGCAGCATCCGCATGACCAATGCGGCGCGTGGTTATACCGCCTGGGATCCAACCAGCCCTGCCTATATTATGCAGACAGAGAATGGCGCTACCCTGACGATTCCAAGTGTATTCATGTCCTGGACCGGCGAAGCGCTGGATAAGAAAATCCCGCTGCTGCGTTCCAATGCAGCAATGAACAAGGCTGCGCAGAAAGTGCTCTCCCTGATGGGTGAAACTGACATTGCGCCGCTGAATTCCAGCTGCGGTGCTGAACAGGAATATTTCCTGGTCGATGCCAACTTTGCCGCTGCCCGTCCTGATCTGCTGCTCGCCGGCCGCACCCTCTTTGGCGCGCCATCAGCCAAGGGTCAGCAGTTTGATGATCACTATTTCGGGGCTATTCCACAGCGTGTTCAGGTCTTTATGCAGGACTTTGAAGAGCAGTTGTACAGGCTCGGTATCCCAGCCAAAACGCATCACAATGAAGTGGCACCCGGACAGTTTGAAATTGCGCCATATTTTGAAGCTGCAAATGTTGCTGCTGATCACCAGCAGCTGTTGATGACGGTATTGAAAAACAGCGCCAAGAAACACGGCTTCCTCTGCCTGCTGCATGAAAAGCCGTTTGCCGGCATCAATGGTTCGGGCAAACATGTAAACTGGTCGGTCGGCAATGCAACCCAGGGTAACCTGCTTGATCCGGGCGATACGCCGCATGATAACCTGAACTTCCTGCTCTTTTGCGGTGCCGTGATTCGTGGTGTCCATCTGTTCGGGCCACTGTTGCGCGCTGCCATTGCCACGGCTTCCAATGATCATCGTCTGGGTGCCAATGAGGCGCCACCGGCTATCATGTCTGTCTATCTGGGCGATCAGCTGGAGAAATTGTACAAGGATATCAAGGAAGGCAAACTGACAGTTACCCAAACCGGTGGCGAGATGGATCTTGGTCTTTCTCAAATCCTCAACTTCAAGCGTGATCCGGGCGATCGCAACAGAACATCGCCGTTCGCCTTTACCGGCAACCGCTTTGAGTTCCGCGCCGTAGGTTCAGGGCAGTCCGTTTCCGGTCCTCTGGTTGTCATGAATACCATGCTGGCTGATTCGCTTGCGTGGATTGCTGAAAAGCTTGAGGCTGAACTGGCTACGGCCAGCTGCAAGGCCGATGCGGTGATTGCAGTGCTCAAAGAGCTTATCACAGAGCACGGCAATGCCGTCTTCGGTGGTGATGGCTACTCCACTGACTGGCATACCATGGCTGTTGAAGAGCGCGGCTTGAAAAACCTTCCAACCACTGCCGATGCATTGCCGTCACTGCGCGAGGAGTCGGTCAAAAAACTGTTTTCAACTACCGGCGTACTTTCACCAGTCGAACTGGAGAGTCGTTTCGAGGTCTACTCCGAGCAGTACATTCTGGCTATTGAACTGGAAGCAAAACTGGTAGTGGAGATGGCTAAATCCATCATTTATCCAGCCGCGATCACCTACCTGTCCGAGCTTGCAGCAGCAGGTGGAAGTATGGCTGAGTTGAATATCGAACTGGATAACAGCGTTGCAGCAACTGTTGCGGCAGAAACCAATGCCATGATGGCTGCTGTAAGCAAACTCAGTGCTGCCATGAAACAGCATGATTTTGCCTCTACCGAAGAGCATATGCAGTTCCTGGCCAAGGATATTCGCGGCCTGATGGATGAAGTGCGTCTGCATGCGGATGCACTGGAATGCGAAGTGGCTGATGAGTTGTGGCCTCTGCCTAAATACCGCGAGATGCTGTTCATCAAGTAACACTGAGCACGCAGAACAAACAGAGAGAGGCCGCTATTCAGCGGCCTCTTTTTTTTGCTGTTGAATCACTGCTGGAAGGAGGGAGTGTATTCCAGGTTACGAAAGCGGGGGACAGGCCGCTTCCTACAGCCGTGATCGGCTCACAACGGCCAAGCCCGGACACTCAGACTGAAATCATAGATGACTAAATTTAACAGCAAATCGTTCTACTACTCACACAGTCAGTTTTTCACTATGGAGCGAACAGCAGGGTGATGATTGTGGGTCAGAGTTGATTGTTATTGTCGAAACGTTGCATGGCATTGTACACAGGAGTTCATGGTTCTATGCAAAGCTTTGAGTGATAGACTCATATCACCCGTTTTCAATGTATCCCCTAATTCATCAGCACTTTGATGAAAAGCCAGACCCATTTTTCTGAAATCATCATTACCAAACATGTTACACATTTTTCTCATTTCCGGTGTTAATCCCAGTTGATTATGAGCAACCGCTGATGCCTCATTAAATTTATTCTCTGCCAGCATACCGATAATACTCTGCACAGCCTCTACATGAGAACGCATATTTGCCAGTTGGTGCTGTTTCATTTGCGGTGTTAACTGAAGTGAAATTCTCTGATCAGCATTTGTATCCTGCATCATCTGATGATGTGCCATATTGCCCATAGCTTCATGATCCTTGGCATAAGCCGCAACGGATATCCCCGCACTGCATAGCACTCCGAATACAATCATACTTCTTTTCATCTAGCTCTCCGGTTATATCTATAATCTCAGGTCCTATTCGCACAGAACAGGCAAATTATAGGATGAACCATACAATTGATATATGATTCAAATCATATGCGGTGAGTTATAATAATTTCAAAAAACCATCCCTGCGTTGCAACTTCCTGGCCTGCTCCAGCTTTTTTAGCTCACGGTAAAATGTCTCATGCGTCAGACCAATTTTATAAGCGACATCTTTTAAAGGCATCGACAGATACAGCTCTTTATCCTCATTCATCTCATGACTGATAAAGGTTAAAACACGCTCTTTTGCAGAGCGAATATTCTTGATCTCATTGACTGTTCGTAAGTCGCGCACCTGTTGAGCAAACATCTTCAACAAGCCTTTCATCGCGGCAGGTTTTTGTTCGAGATAAACCAACAGATCGGACTTCTTATAACGCATGATTTCAGATGTTGAGACAGCGATAGCAGAGCAGTGGTATTCACTTGAAAACAGTGATGCCTCTGCAAAACTTTCACCAGCCAGCGCGACATGGATAAGTGCCTGACCACCCTCGATTGTGTTTCTTATCAGCTTTATTTTCCCCGTTTTCAGATAATAGAAATTCTCAACCTGATCGCCTTGGAAAAACAGATGCTCCCCTTTCATTAAGGGTAACCCCAAAGGTTTCAGGTCAGTTAAAAATTGTTCTAATATATGTTTATTCATTGGTTGTAATATCACCTGACGTTCCACTTGAGCTGCGTGGCATTATAGCCTGATAATGATTCAAACAGCTCTCGTTCCTTATCATGGGCTCTTCTAAATGATTGGACTACCCACATTTCAGTAGACGTTTACTAGCTTCCATTTAGCTATTCATGGCCACAATATGAATGAGCTGGTTTGGCCGGAGCCTGTCCCGAGCGACGTGAACCGGCCGAAAGTAGCCGGTTATAATCCGGTAAATTTTACCTGATTTCGCTGGTTTTCTATTATGTCCAATTTGGCTCCGCAGCAGGATGCGAACCAGTCACCTGAGTTGGCAGGTGGTATTGTCCTGGGAGAAGGGGAGACCCTGCCCGGTAACCGGACAGGGTATTGATCCTATGTTTCGCGGTGAATCCAGTCGGCACCCAGCGTGCCGCGCAGTCGTTCCAGATAGGCCGGGCTCGATACCTTGCCGATCATCCGGTCTGCCTCGGTGATGCGTTCGCCCAGATGCAGGTGTCTGTCGGCTTCATCTTCATCAAGCTCCTGCACCTGGCTGATCAGATATTCCCGGTGCGAGAGCCATAGCTGCCTGTCTCTGGCCTGTTTGATAGTCAGTCGCTCCTGATACCAGTCGCTCTCAATCAGGTATTTGCGCGTGAACAGTGCACGGATCGCTGGATCATCCACGCTCATGCCCTCATATGTGCCATGCGCCATGATGTGCAGCAGCGCCTTGAGTGGCGGGCAGGCATCGTTGATGGAGCCATCCAGGAAGTAGTCGCTGGCCACGCGTTGCTGGGCTTCGCAGATGTTGTTGATGCCATCGACAAAGTCGTCCATGCCCTGCGTTTCCGGCTTGAGCATGGCTTCATCAAAGACGGCCATCGGTCTGTCGAACAGTTTACCGAAATGATCCTGAATGAAGCGCTCTGTCATACGATAACCAAGACGGCTGGCGAGCACGGTTTTGCCGTTAAATTCAAAATCCTCAAGCTTCTCCAGATAGCCCTGCTCGATCATGAAAGCAGGCTTCTGGAAGCGGGCCGGCAGGCGGCACCAGATCTCCGGAATCAGCATGCTGATATCGTGATCAATGCGCCTGTCTGCTCCGATGTGGCCTGCTGCTGTAGAGAATCCGTCGTAGCCGCACAGGATGAATGATACCAGTGCGTTATTCAGATCAGCCGTGGCCGATATGGCGTTGAAGGGGCCTTTGGTCAGCGCGCCTTCGGAGCCGGCACCGGTTGTTGATGGTGATTTGCCGGTCAGGCTGCAGATAAAGTCCATGAACAGTTCCGGCAGCTCCTGATAGTGGATGGGGTTATAGACGGCCAGCGATCTGGCTCCCGGCCCCGGTGGGTTGTTTCGACGCCCTGTAAGTACGGCATTGACCGGGAAGTGCACCGGCTGATCCGTTCTCAGGCCGCGTTTCAGGCGGGTGCTGATCTCTGCCAGATAGGCGGTGCGTGGCTCGGCCATGTCCGGTCTGTCCTGCAGATAGCGCACATTCTGGCTGGGCTTGCCGTCTACCAGACGCGGATGCGCCGAGGAGACGAAGTAGAGGGATTCATCCATGCCGGCGGCATTGTGTATCAGGCCACGCATCGGTGGGCTGAACTTCTCAAAGTGCACCACATCTTCAATCATCTCCTGTGCATCATCGCGTTGCATGGGCTCGAAGTTGGAGATGAAGCTGTTGCCCGAAGACATGTCGGATTCAGTCTGCAGGTCGGCACCACGGTTGATCGCCTCGTCAGGTCGCTGAAACAGGCGCATTTCGCAGTTCTCCGTCACCTTGATGCTCGGGTGATCGAATTCGGGATTCAGTCCTTCCACATAGCTGACAGGGATCACGGTCGAAGCGGTGATGTCGTCTTCCATCTGCAGTTTGTCTGAAGCGATATAGTCCTGACGCAGCTTGAACAGGCGCCAGCTGCCATCGGTGCCGAAACCGACCCGCAGGTAGCTTGCCATCAGTTTGCGACCGTGGTGGCGCAGCTCATGACCCGGATGGCCGTTCACCACGTCCACGGAAAAGTGCTGATCCCAGTCGCGGCCCCATGCGGTTCTGTAGAAACGCTTGATCATGAAGGCCAGTGCCAGAACGTGTTGCGGGATGCTTTCCAGCCACAGGTTGTATTCATCGGTATAGTCGTTGGTTGATGGGGTTAACAGCTTGATCACCGAACCGAGGCTGCGCTCCCTGCTCAGCAGTTCGCGTGTATCCGGCTTGCGTGATCCCGGATTGCAGAAGCGGGTGGAGTAGTCGCGCTCGAAAACAGCCCTGACCTGATCCATGTCCTGCTCGAAATCGCCCACATAGGTAGGCCCGGAGAGGATTGCACCGGCAATGGATTTGGAGATTTCCGACTTGCCGCCACCGGATACCGTACTCGGCTTATGGCAGAAGGTGCCTTCACCGAGGGTGCCGATCAACCGCCAGCTTGGCGCATCGGGATGGCGTTCCAGATGTACCCTGAAGCCGCTCGGATAGATGAATGTGTTTTTTACCAGCAGCTTGAGATGTTGCTGGCCACTCTCTGTCTGCCAGCTTACTTTCAGGTCATGCAGGTTGATCTGTGTCTCTTCCGGCACGTAGATGATTTCGGGGAAGCGCTTGTCTACTGCATAGCCTTCGGCTTTAAGCTCAATCCTGTCACCGAGCCGCTGGCACAGGTCGGCAAAGGTGTGGCTGTCCACCATATCGCTGGAGCGCGGCAGATAGATCTCGCCGAGGTTGTAGCGCGGGAAGGCAAGTGCGCCGCCGGCATGCTCCTCCTCACAGCCGCCGAACAGGTTGGCCGAGTAGCTGATATGTGATTTGATCTCTTTCTTGCTGTAACCGAAATAGTTGTCGGCAATGATAGTGACAATCACACCGCGCATATCGCGGCAGACGATCTTGAACGCATTGCCCTCGTTGTAGAGCTCATCGTCGCTCTGCCAGCACATGCCGTCGCGACGCTGCCGTTCGCTGGCATCCGCAAAGCAGGGCAGGCCCAGCTCCTTTTTCTTCAGGCCGACCAGATGCGGCGCGAGAATGATACAGCCGGTCTGACCGGTCCAGTGTTCGATATCGAGTGCCGCATCGTTCTCAGGCAGAAACGGGTCACCGCCATTGCCGAAGATCGACTCCACGAAATCGAGATTGGAGACCAGTCCGCCGGGAGCGAACATACGCACTTCCAGGCTCTTGGCTGGCAGTACGCCCTTGACTTCGGGACGTACGGTGGGGCGCAGCAGCAGGGATACCCAGAGCTCGGCTTTTTCAGGCTCCTCACTGGTTGCGGGCAGCTCAAGCAGCCAGCGGGGCGGGTTGAACGCCTCTTTCAGCAAGGTGGCGAAAACGGCGGCTGGCACCTCTTTTTTGTCGGCAGGCACAGGCAGGTTGCCGGCAGCGATATGGAATACGCCCTTGGTGGTGCGACGATCATTTTTCGGGTTGTGCAGCGCGCCTTGCAGCAGGCGGTAGGAGTCAATGATATCTGAATGGAAATGGTTGCCATTCAGCGGCAGCGACATTTCGCGGGCTATACCTGGCTTGTCCACAATCAGGGTTGTGCCGGGCATTTCGACCGACTGCGCCACACCATGTTCAGAGAGATATACATTGAGGAAATCCTGAATGCGCTGATCGGCCGGGCAGCGGTAGGCGGATAGTAAACGCCTTAGCCGGGCGTAGCGTTTGAGTACGCTGTCGGCCATGGCAAGGTAGGCGTAATCACCCTCTTTCAGGTGGCAGGTAGGCATGCCGAGGGCCGCGAGTTTCAGGTTGATCAGCTGATGCCATACATGCGGTGGCGCGCTGCTCTGTTCATTGTGGTGGGTCAATATAGTCTCAGTCATAGGTATCCCGGTATCCGTGGTCCATCTGCGTTCAATTACCCGTCTCATTATCTCAAACAGCGTTAGCAGACAGTATGCAAATGCTGTCTCATCGTCGGTTCTGTCGAGGAGGTCGGGTAAGAAAGAGACGACAGACTAGCACAAGCTTGCATCGCGGGCATCCGCCATGCGAGAGCAGATTAGCTTGATGATATACAGCAATGGCGATGCCAATCAGGAATCGGCTGTTTATCAACACATTGTGGCGGTTGTTGCCCGTTTGTGGTGAACAGATGTGCAGTGACTGCCTGCCCTGGTGGCACACTGCCCGGATGCATTTCAGTTTCCGGTCGCAGGCGCGATAGATTAAGGGTTAGCTGTGAAAAACAGGAGATCATGCAACGGTGATGGCATACGCTGTTGCGCATAACGGCAGGGAGATGGCATGCAGGTGAAGGCGAATATCAATGTGATCAACAATATCATAAAAATGCAGGAGGTGGCGGCGAACAATATTGCCAACATCAACAGCAACGGTTTTAAGGCGAGCAGTGCCGTTCAGGTTGGCGATCGGGTTAATATCAGTCCGGATGCGCGTGCGGCCATCAGCAACAGTGCAGGTGAAGCGCTCTCTACGACAGACCCGGTTCGGGATATGGTGGCCATGAAGATGAATGAAACAGCACTCGCTGCCAATGTGGATGCCATGACAACCCAGCAGGATATGAGCCGGGCGCTGTTGGATCTGAAAAAGTAAACCACGAAGAGTGGTAAAGGAAGGTTCACCACTGTCGTTATAAACCTTCGCGGTTTGTTGCCGGTTTGTGCTATTTTTCGGCCATGAAAAAAGAACAGCGTCAACGTATTGTGGATCGCCATCGCGACAGCCTGCTCAGGCATGGTTATCACCCCAATGCCCTCTACTGGAGCAGCAGGGATATTCAGGAGATCCGTTTTAACATACTGGCCGGTATCGGCATCAACAGCGGGGATTCGCTACTCGATGTGGGTTGTGGCTTTGCTGATTTCAAACGGTGGTTTGAGCGGCAGGGTAAACAACTGGATTATACCGGTGTTGATCTCTCACCGGATCTGATTCGGGTGGCACGGGAGAAACACCCGGATGCAACACTGCTCTGTGGCGAGCTCGGTGATTTTGATTTGCAACCTGCAGCATTCGATTGGGTGATTCTCTCCGGTGCGATGAACGAGCAGCTGTTTGATGACGGTGCATATGCATGCCGGATGATTGCGGCGATGTACGCACTGTGCCGAAAGGGGGTGGCATTCAACATGCTGGATGCGCGACACCTGCAGGCGCATGACCTGCAGAGCGTCGACCCATACCAGATGCTGGACTACAGCCGTTCCATCGCTCCACAGGCGGAGCTCCACGATGACTATCTGGCCAACGATTTCACCATTTATATGCTTCGCTGAAGCGGCGGTTTACCAGAGAGATGCTGATTTATCGGCTTTCTGGCAAACATCAGCAGGTAAGTGCAAAAGCGTGGTTTTACGCTTACGCACAACATCAGGCACCTGCGTGCATGATGCTCATGACCCGCACTGAAATGCTGAATTGATCAGCGCTTGTTTAGCGATCCTCTTCAATAAAGGAGAACACCTGACCCCGGGCATCCTTGCAGCTGATCAGTGAAGCGACACCCGGAATGGTCAGCTTTTCACGTACCACGCTGCCGCCACCGTCGAGAAACCGCTCGGCAATATCATCTACGGATGTGACCTTGTTCAACTTGCCCCGACTGGCTATATGTATGGTGTAAAAATCGAAGGGGGCATTGAACTTCTCGATTTCCCAGTCGCTTCTGGACTGCTCGCGTTCAAAGCGGGAGCTGGGTTGATACTGATAGTTCAGACCGGATACTTTCACTCTTAACATAGTCAGACCTCACAAGGGATATTCTGATCAGTATAAGCTTTCCTATAGTAGTTCTATCGCGGTAATGTGGTTTCGAGATTAGCCGGCAGAAATATTTTGGCCAGTAAAATCTGTTGAGATGTTGAAAGGTGGTGGATTCGCCTAATCGCTTGCGCCCTTCATCCTGGACCATGGTGAGCTGTTTTTGCGCTCTTTTTCATCCAGCATCTCCAGATAGAGACTCTCCACCTTACTGCGTGCCCATGGCGTCCTGCGCAGGAATTGCAGACTGGACTTAATCGACGGGTTGGCATTGAAACAGCGGATTTTGACATGGATGCCCAGCTCGCCCCAGCCATAATATTGCACCAGATCGGTCACGATGGCTTCCAGGGTTATACCGTGCAGCGGGTTTTTGGGTTGTTCATCACTCATAGATCAGCCAATCCTTGTTGCGGGGCGTGCCCGCGGTCAACTATTCAGTTGTCTGTGTGCGCAGTATACGAACAAACAGGTGCAAGTCTTGCAATGCATCGCTGCTATAGCCTGCTTCAATTGCGATGAAAAAGATGTATACTGTTTGTGTCGCGTGCAGTCCTTCCATCGCGAATAAATCCAATAGCAGGAGAGTGTGTTATGAGTACCCTGATCAATGATGATCTGACTGCTGGAAAAGAGATGGCGGAGATCGCCGACAGTCAGCCCAGATGCTTCGATGAGTTGGTCAATCGACACGGGCTCAGTGATGAGAAGGTCAAAAAGATTCTGACAAGCTACCTGCAGGAGCAGGAGCTTAAACCGTTCCAGGCTGAATTGATCAACCTGCAACAACACCTGGAGGAGACAGGGCAGCGCATGATTATCCTGTTTGAAGGCAGGGATGCAGCCGGCAAGGGTGGCACAATCCGGCGTGTAACCCGCTATATGAACGAGAAACATTATCGCATCATTGCGCTTGGCAAGCCGACCGAAGAGCAGCGCAGCCAGTGGTTCTTCCAGAAATATGTCTCCCAGTTTCCGCATGGTGGTGAGATCGCCATGTTCGATCGCAGTTGGTACAACCGCGCCATGGTTGAGCCGGTCTTCGGTTTCTGTAGCGATGAGGAGTATAAAAACTTCATGAAGGGCGTCGTCGGTTTTGAAAAAGACCTGGTGCGTCAGGGTACGATTCTGGTGAAGATCTATTTCAGTGTAACCAAGGATATGCAGAAGAAACGCTTTGATCGCCGTCAGGATGACCCGCTCAGACAGTGGAAACTCTCCGAGGTGGATGTGCAGGCACAGGATCGCTGGGATGATTTCGACAAGGTCAAATACGAGATGCTCAGGCGTACCCATACGGCATCAGCACCATGGACGGTGATCCGTTCCACCAACAAACATCTTGCACGCCTGAATGCTATCAGGGTGATTCTCAATGCGGTGGATTATGACAAGGTAAATCAGGATCTCGATTGTGTGCCTGATGATGATGTGGTGATTTCAGGAGCCCGGGAGATTGAGCTGATGCAGTACAGCCGCATGCGCAACAAGAAAAAGAGTGGTGGCCAATAACCGATGCCCCGGTATAAAAAATCTAACCACGAATGAACAGAAGGTGACTTTTGCGTAGCAAGAGAAGTTCCTTTGGGGGTGAATAATATTCAGTGATCATTAGTGGGAATTCGTGTGGATTTGTAGCTAGAGCTTATCTATCACGTCACGGTCGCCTTGTTCCCTGTATGCCCAAAGAGCACATTCCCGGATTTTCGCGAAGAATCTTTATTTTGGCCGCGAGCGCTTTCTGATGCCGACCCAGATGGTGTGCTGACTGCCTCTCTGTGCCGCATGCGCACGCACGCGCCGCTCATCAACAGTGAAACCGACCTTCTTCATGCGCTGCGTAAAGGCTGTATCGGGTGCCACCGACCAGACCGTCAGTACGCCGCCGGGCCTGAGCGCGTCATGCGCCTGTTGCAGGCCGCGTAAGCCGTACAGCGCACTGTTGTCATCGCGGGTGAAACCATCCGGACCGTTATCGACATCGAGCATGATGGCATCGAAGCCGTTGTGATGATCGCGCATCACCTTGCCGACATCCTGCTCCAGCACCTCTACGCGTGCATCACGCAGCGGATAGGCGGCGAGTACCCCCAGATATTCTCGGTTCCAGCGCACCACCGCCGGCATCAGTTCGGCAACCACCACACGAGAAGCAGAGCCTGCATGGCGCAGTGCTGCCGCCAGCGTATAGCCCATGCCCAGACCGCCGACCAGCATGCGCGTGTCGGCTCGTCCGGAAATATGGGCGCAGGCCAGATCTGCCAGTACATCCTCCGAGTGATGCAGGCGGGAGTTCATCAGCTCCCCGGCCTTGTCGACCCGGATGGCAAACTCATCACCGCGCTGGTAGAGGCGCAGTGTGCCGCCGTGATCGGCGGCACTGTCCAGCAGTTTATAGGGTATCATGGTTGCGGCCGATCAATCGCTGTCGCGTTTAATAGCCGAGGTTCGGAGCCAGCCAGCGCTCCGCCTTTTCGATGCTCCATCCCTTGCGCCGGGCGTAATCCTTGACCTGATCACGGTTGATTTTACCGACAGTAAAGTAATGTGCCTCAGGGTTGGCAAAATAGAGGCCCGAAACTGCTGCAGTAGGCATCATGGCGAATGAATCGGTCAGTTGCATGCCGATATTGGCTTCAACATCGAGCAGGCGCCACAGGGTCTCCTTTTCACTATGCTCCGGGCAGGCGGGATAACCGGCGGCAGGGCGGATGCCCTGATATTTTTCGCCGATCATCTCATCTATCGACAGATCTTCGTCGGCGGCATAAGCCCAGTAGCGTTTGCGAACGTCGGCATGCAACATTTCAGCCAGCGCCTCGGCCAGACGATCGGCGAGCACCTTGACCATGATAGCATTGTAGTCGTCGTTTTGCGCCTCAAAGGCTTTGGCCCGCTCTTCGGCACCGAAGATGCCGACAGCAAAACCACCCAGGTGGTCGGCGCTGTCACGGGAGATGTAGTCGGCCAGACAGAGGTTTGCACGTGTATCCTTTTTATCCAGCTGCTGACGGACAAAATGGAAGCGGGCAAGCTCACTGTTGTGTGCCTCGTCCTGCCAGACAATGACGGAGTCATCATCCGTCGCCTGGGCCGGAAACAGGCCGATGACGGCACGCGCGGTGAACCATTTCTCGCTGATAATGGTATCCAGCAGCTGCTGTGCTTCATGGAACAGTTTCTGAGCCTCTTTGCCCTTGTGCGGGTCATTGAGAATGCGCGGATAGGCGCCGTTAAGCTCCCAGGCAGAGAAGAACGGGCTCCAGTCGATATAGGGGCGAATATCGGCAAGCGGGATATCCTGCAGCACGCGGATGCCGGGTTCTGCAGGTGCGGCGGCCAGGGTGTTGTTGTTGAGGGTAGTGGTGTTGGCGCGTGCGGCTTGCAGACCCAGCCATGCTGTCTGCTGCTGACGCCCCAGATAGCGCTCTCTTACCCCTTTATACTCCTCGCGAATGCTGGCGACAAAGGTGTCGTGGTTGAGTGCGGAGATCAGGTTCTGGGCCACACCGACGGCACGTGAGGCATCCTTGACCCAGACCAGCGGGTGGGCATATTCGGGCTCGATTTTTACCGCTGCATGCGCCTTGGATGTGGTGGCGCCACCGATCATGATCGGGATGGAGAGCTTCAGGCGGGTCATCTCCTTGGCGATATGGACCATCTCATCGAGCGAAGGGGTAATCAGGCCCGAGAGCCCGATAATATCCACATCATGTTTGACCGCCTCATCCAGGATTGTTTTGGCCGGCACCATAACGCCCAGGTCAATCACTTCAAAGTTGTTACACTGCAGTACCACACCGACGATATTCTTGCCGATGTCGTGCACATCACCCTTGACGGTTGCCATCAGTACCTTGCCGTTGGATGAGTTGGCGCCGGCTGCCTTGCCCGCCTCGATGTAGGGCATCAGCCAGGCAACAGCCTTTTTCATGACGCGTGCCGATTTCACCACCTGCGGCAGGAACATCTTGCCATCACCGAAGAGATCGCCCACGATATTCATGCCATCCATCAGCGGCCCTTCAATTACCTCAATCGGAGTGGCGAAGGCCAGACGTGCCTCTTCTGTATCGGCATCGACAAATGTATCGATACCCTTGACCAGTGCATGGGCCAGGCGCTCGGCAACCGGCAGTTTACGCCACTCATCATCGGCCTTTTTGACCTCGATGCCGTCACCACGGTAATTCTCGGCAATATCGAGCAGGCGCTCGGTGCTGTCGTCACGCCGGTTGAGTACAACATCTTCAACACATGCGCGCAGCTCTTCCGCGAGATCATCGTATACGGCCAGCTGACCGGCATTGACGATGCCCATGTCCATGCCCTGTTTGATGGCATGGTAGAGAAATACCGAGTGAATGGCCTCGCGCACCGGGTTATTACCGCGAAACGAGAAGGATACATTCGATACGCCGCCGGAGACCATGGCATAGGGCAGGTGCTGCTTGATCCAGCCGGTCGCCTCAATGAAGTCCACGGCGTAGTTATTATGCTCTTCAATGCCGGTGGCGATGGCAAAGATATTGGGGTCGAAAATAATATCTTCGGGTGGAAAATCGCACACTTCGGTCAGTATCTTGTATGAGCGTGCACAGATCTCTGTCTTGCGTGCAAAGGTATCGGCCTGGCCGTCCTCATCGAAAGCCATGACCACGGCAGCAGCGCCATAACGGCGTACCAGGCGGGCATGATGAATGAATGCTTCCTCGCCCTCCTTGAGCGAGATCGAATTGACCACGCCCTTGCCCTGTATGCATTTCAGGCCGGCTTCAATAATCGACCATTTCGAGGAGTCGAGCATGATCGGTACTCTGGAGATATCGGGCTCCGAGGCGATCAGGTTAAGGAAGGTGACCATCGCCTTTTCGCCGTCGAGCATCGCTTCATCCATATTGATGTCGATAATCTGGGCGCCGTTTTCCACCTGCTCACGGCAGATGTTCAGTGCTGTATTATAATCACCGGCTATGATCAGGCGTTTGAACACGGCAGATCCTGTGACATTAGCGCGCTCGCCGACGTTGACGAACAGCGAGTTCTCGTCGATATGCAAAGGCTCCAGTCCCGACAGGCGGCACTGTACAGGCAGGGTTTCGCCGCGCACCGGCATCGGTCGCGGCTTGATGCCGGCAACAGCTTCAGCCATGGCGCGGATATGGGCAGGTCCCGTACCGCAACAGCCGCCGATGATGTTGAGAAAGCCCGATTCGGCCCACTCCTTTATTTCGGCAGCCATATCCTCGGCCGTCTCATCATAACCGCCAAAGGCGTTGGGCAGCCCGGCATTGGGGTGGGCATTGATCGCACAGCTGACGGTGCCGGACAGCTCTTCAATATACTGACGCAGCTCACCGGCACCGAGTGCGCAGTTCAGGCCGATAGAGACAGGGTTTGCATGGGCCAGTGAGTTGTAGAAAGCGGTAGCAGTCTGGCCGGAAAGGGTGCGGCCGGATGCATCGGTAATGGTGCCGGAGATCATGATCGGCAGCTCAATGCCCGACTCTTCAAAATAACTCTGTACGGCAAATACCGCGGCCTTGGCATTGAGCGTATCAAAGACCGTTTCGATCAGGATGATGTCGGCACCGCCATCGATCAGGCCGCGTGTTGCCTCCTTGTAGGTCTCAACCAGCGCATCAAAGTGGATATTGCGAAAGCCGGGATCATTCACATCCGGTGAGATGGAGCAGGTGCGCGATGTCGGGCCAAGAACACCGGCAACAAAGCGCGGCTTATCTGCCGTGGCGACAGCGTCGGCTGCCCTGCGTGCCAGTGTGGCGCCGGCAACATTCAACTCATAAACCAGATCCTGCATGTGATAGTCGGCCATGGAGGGGGTGTTGGCGTTGAATGTGTTGGTCTCAAGGATATCGGCGCCGGCGTCCAGATAGGCCTGATGAATACCCTGAATGATTTCAGGCTGTGTCAGGCTGAGCAGGTCGTTGTTTCCCTTCAGCTCGCTTGCCCAGTCGGCAAAGCGCTCACCGCGGTAATCGGCCTCTTCCAGCTGGTGACGCTGGATCATGGTGCCCATGGCACCATCCAGAATCAGAATGTGGCGGCTCAGTTGTTGTTTGAAGATATCAGTTTGATTCATGGCGCCGGATGCTATCAGCGCAGGCCAAGGTGAGAAACAGTGTTCATCATCTGCTGCCGTTAGCCATTATCGCATAATTCAGCCATGATTCGCCAGCAATCTGAAGGTAGGGTGTCGTTCAATGCATACAGAGGATAACAAAAAAAGCAGCCATGTTGTCTGGCATGAGGCCACGGTTACACGCGCACGACGTGAAGCAGCTAACGGGCATCGCTCTGTTATTTTGTGGTTTACCGGCCTCTCCGGTGCCGGCAAGTCGACGCTGGCGCATGCACTCGAAGAGCAGCTTCACTGTCTGGGTATGCGTACATTTGTCTTCGATGGCGATAATGTACGCCACGGCCTCTGCTCGGATCTGGGCTTTTCTGAAGCCGATCGGGAAGAGAATATTCGCCGTATCGGGGAGATGGCAAAGCTGTTTACCCAGGCCGGCGTCATCGCGCTGACTGCATTTATCTCGCCGTTTCGCTCTGATCGTGATCGCGTGCGGGCACTGGTTAAGCGTGGCGACTTTATAGAAATCTATTGTCACGCGTCGCTGGATGCCTGTGAGGCCCGGGATGTGAAGGGGTTGTATGCCAGGGCCCGCAAGGGCGAGATCCGTGACTTTACCGGTATCTCTTCACCCTATGAGGAGCCGGATGCGCCTGAGCTGATTGTGGAGACCGGCTCCCGACCACTGGATGACTGTGTCGATCAGGTGATTCGCTATCTGGCTGAGTGCGGTATCATCAAGGCGTGATTGTGAAGCAGCGGGTGTGCAAGGTGGAAATCTGTGCATATTAAAGCGGGGGGCAGAATGAAAGGTATGATGCTGGCGGGCGGATTCGGCACGCGTATGCACCCCTTAACTCTCCGGTGTGGAGCGCGGACAGCTTTAGCGACTAAATTTGGAGAAGATGAATTATGAAGGGTATTATTCTGGCGGGCGGATCCGGCACACGTCTGCATCCTCTAACGCTTTCGGTCAGCAAACAGTTGATGCCGGTATACGACAAATGGGCAGGAGCCCATTTGGACGACCTGCACAGGTCGCCCCTTCGGGGTGGAGCACAGGACGTGCGACATCACAAATTGGCATGGACAGCCAATTTGGACGAGCTGAATAGCTCGCCCCGTAGGGGACGAGTACAAGATGTACGAGTTCACAAGCCGATGATCTATTTCTCTGTATTCACAGAGCAGGAGTCATAATGAAAGGTATTATTCTGGCTGGCGGATCCGGAACGCGGCTGCATCCTCTAACGCTTTCGGTCAGCAAACAGTTGATGCCGGTATACGACAAGCCGATGATCTATTACCCGCTGTCGACGCTGATGCTGGCAGGGATCCGGGATATACTGATTATCTCCACACCGTCCGATCTGCCGCTGTTTGAGCGCCTGCTGGGCGATGGCTCACAGTGGGGGATCAGTCTCTCCTATGCCAGCCAGCCCCATCCCGAAGGCTTGCCGCAGGCATTTACCATTGGCCGCGAGTTTATCGGGTCCGATTCCTGCGCACTGATCCTTGGTGACAATGTCTTCTACGGGCAGGGCATGGTGAAGCAGATGCAGGATGCCGCCAGTCATAACGCCGGGGCAACGGTGTTTGCTTACCGCGTACAGGATCCCGAGCGCTACGGCGTGGTTGAGTTCAAATCCGATTTCAAGGTGGTCTCCATGGAGGAGAAGCCTGTCAAAGCGAAAAGCAACTGGGCTGTCACCGGTCTCTACTTCTATGATAACGATGTGGTGGATATTGCCGCAGGTCTCAAGCCATCCGCCCGCGGCGAGCTGGAGATTACCGATGTGAACCTGACCTATCTGCGGCGCGGTGATTTGCGGGTTGAAACACTGGGGCGCGGCGTGGCCTGGCTGGATACCGGTACGCATGAGTCACTGCTGGATGCCTCCCTCTACGTTGAAGTTATTGAAAAGCGACAGGGTCTGAAGGTGGCCTGTCCGGAAGAGATCGCCTGGGAAGAGGGGTATATCAACGATGTACAACTGGAAGTACTGGCCCGGGCGCTGGAAAAGAATGCCTATGGTCAGTACCTGCTGCGCCGTCTGCGTGAGGGCAAGCACAGCCTGGATGGTGCGAGCACTGCCCTTTAACGCTATGCAGGGCAGAACCTTGAATGACTAATGTATGTATAAAGGAGCCACTTGCAAAAGTCTGAGTGATATTGATCGGCAATGACTCGTTCGTGGAATTGATCGTTTTAATTTTTGTTTTGCCCGTGTGTTTTTC
>PFXI01000007.1:0-28476 GCA_002791575.1 Zetaproteobacteria bacterium CG_4_9_14_3_um_filter_54_145
CTGGAGAAACCCGCAGGGAGAGCGATAATTAAAACGATTAATCCAACGGCTCAGGCGCTGACATTCAATTTTACTCAGGCTTTTGCAAGTGGCTCATAAATCACATATTATTGCGCGCCGTTAATAACGTCAAGCGTTACTGTTGCAGCATTGTTCAGGAGGAATACCCGACCCTGAATTTCCACCAAATCAACGGCATAAAACGTGAAGACAAACATGGAAAGGCTCTGCTAGCATCCGCTTCATGCCATCGATACGAGAAATGCTCGCAGCCAACAAGCAGTGGGCAAACGACATAAAAGAAGCAGACCCGCAGTATTTTATCCGGGCCGCCCAGGAACAAAAACCGGAACTCCTATGGGTCGGCTGTGCCGATTCCCGCGTAGGGCCGGATCAGTTGATCGGCCTGCCGATGGGGTCGATTTTTGTACACCGCAATATCGGTAATATCTTTGCCACCAATGACCTGAACTCGCTGGCCGTACTGGAATATGCCATTGATGAACTACAGGTGCCGAATGTTATGGTATGCGGCCATTATGGCTGCGGTGGCGTACATGCCGCGCTGACCCATAGCGGCATTCAACCGGTAGATCTGTGGCTGGATCAGATTCGCTTTATCTACCAGCGCCATGAACCTGAACTGGCTCGCCTGAATGAACAGCAACGCTGGGATCGACTGGCCGAATTGAATGTCGAGGCACAGGTACATAATATCTGCCGTAACACCGTGGTGCGTGAAGCATGGAAGCGCGGACAGGAGGTCAATGTCATCGGCCTGATCTACGACATCCATGACGGACGGCTCAAGCAGCTCGGCCTGGAATTCCGCTCACAAGCCGAATGGCAGGCGCGCTACGGCGAAGGGCGTCAGTAAAACTCTTCCAGCTCACTTGTTCGCTGCTGCTCCAGACCTGTAACACTTTGCCGCTACCGATCTGATCAGCCCTTATCTGTACGACTTGCCATCTGTTTTCCCGCCATGCAGCCTGTAATCAATGATTCAACCTGATAAGACCCCTTTCGCATATCTGGTCGCCCACCGCGGCGACCGCGACGGCGGCGTGGAAAACACGCTGGCCGCGTTCAAACAGGCAGCAGCGGCCGGTGCACGCTTTGCCGAGTGCGACATCCAGCTCACCCGCGATCTGGTTCCGGTTGTCCTGCATGACAACTGGCTCAAACGCCTCTGCGCCCGACCTGACATCAAGGTCATGCAGACCGATCTGGTGGAGCTGCAGGCCATCTGCCAACCCCATTTCGACCTGCTCACGCTGGCAGAGCTGCTGCTCTGGCTGCAGCAGCAGCCGCAACTGACCATGTTCATCGAAATCAAACCGGCCATGCGGCGCAGGCTAAGTGCTGTCGGCATCATCAAACTGCTCGCTGCCAGCATCCCCACAGCGCAGTTTGAGCAGCTGGTATTGATCAGCCAGTCAGCAGAGATCATCGATGCCTGCAAAAAGCGACTACCCTGCCGCACCGGCTGGGTAGCAGAGAGCGCTCGCCAGCCAGAGAGCGCCATTGACTACCTGTTTATGCCGTCCAAACGCTCTAGCGAGATAGCGGCATGGCATGAGAAAAGCGTTAAAGTCGGCCTCTATACGGTCAACAGCCCGGATCTCGCCACTGAACTGATGGGGCAGCACGCCGATCTGGTTGAAACCGACAACTTTACACGCATGGCCGCTGCACTTGCCTGAGAGCAGTTACGACATCCTGATCGTTGGCGGCGGCATTTACGGCTGCGGTATCGCGCAGAGTGCGGCTGCCAGCGGCTACCGCACCGGATTGATCGAGCAGCACACACTCGCTTCCGGCACCAGCAGCCAATCCACCAAACTGATACATGGCGGCCTGCGCTATCTGGAGCAAGGTAATCTGAAACTGGTCTATGAAGCCCTTGCCGAGCGCGAGCGGTTGCTGCGTATCGCACCCGCCATGGTCAGCCGGGAATGGTTTTACATTCCGATCTATCGCGACAGCAAACGGCCGGCATGGATGGTGCGTACCGGCCTCTTGCTCTACTGGCTGCTCTCCGGCGGGCGCTCCCGCTTCAAAAGCGTAGCTGAACCTGAATGGGCCAACGTGCTGCCCGGTTTGAACAGAGATAATATGTCCGCCCTGCTCGCCTATGAGGATGCAGCAACAGATGACGCAGCCCTGACGCGCGCCGTAGCCGCTTCCGCAACCAGCTTCGGCTGTGATATCCGGGAACATGCAGAGCTGGCAAGCGCCCGCTATGAGAACAGCCGGTGGCAGACCACACTCGCCAGCGGCGAGCAGCTCACCAGTCGCCTGCTAATCAATGCTGCCGGCGCATGGATCAATAGGGTGCAAGAACTACTGCAGCCGGCACCTGCGGGCATTGCAGTGCGCCTGGTACAGGGAACGCACCTGCTGCTGCCCCGCAAAAGCCCCGGATATATCTACACCGAGTCCAGAGACGGACGCGTGATGTTCTTCCGCCCGTGGCAGGATCAGATGCTGGTCGGCACTACGGAGACCCTGTTTGAGGGCGATCCGGGCGATGTCAGCCCGACAGCGCAGGAGATCGCCGCCATACTCGCCACCTATAACCACTACTTCCCGACTCTGGCGTGCAGCGAGTCGGATATCATCACCACCTATTGCGGCCTGCGTGTTCTGCCCAATGAAAAAAGCGGCCCGTTTTCCGCCAGCCGAGAAACCGTCATCTGCTGTGACAATAACGAATCACCCGCCTATATCGCCGTCTACGGCGGCAAGCTCACCACCTACCGCCAAGAGGCGGAGAAGGTGGTGAAGCTGATCGGCAAAACCATACCGCCGCTACGCAAGACCGATACCAGCCGGATCGCATTAACTCCTGCCAGCAAGCCCTGATGTAATCAAAGGCCGCAAGTGCTCGCTGATCGATCAACATCGCATCAGCTGATGTGCCGCGCTGAATTTCAGCAGCCACACTTGCAAACAAACGCTCAGGCTTCAGGCAGCAGATCGCCATCCGGCACAATGCGCAGCGGCAGGATATCGCTGCCGCCGGTGATGATAGGCGAAGTATCCACACGCAGACAGGTACCGGCATGACGCCCGTCGACGATAAATGTACTGACCTGCAGGTAGAGGCCATCAATCTGCGGCAGGCCGAAAAACTCCTGATACATCAGATCACGTTCTTCAAACTGGCCGTCGGTTGATTCAATAATATGCTCGCCCGTACCGACAATACTGATATTCGAGCCACAACGGCCGACTATGGGCTTGGTCACATAGGCCTTACGGCGTAAATCGGCAGTCAGGTTAAACTGCGCATCCAGCAGGCAGGGATGATCGGGAAACAGCTCCCACAACACCGGCAGGATAGCCTTGTTGCTCGGCACCAATGTCCACAACGGCTCGAACACTTTAACCTCTTTGCGCAGCAGCACATCCACTAGGCGCGGCCTTGGTGAGCGCGCTCTCCCCTGCCGGTCCGGCAGCTGCGGCTGCTCATCCTCAGCGCATTCACTGCGCAACTGATCCAGCGCCGTTTCCCAGGCCCAGGTTTTCCACACCCAGCGGATGGGCAGACCATCGCGGTCGACAACTGCGCCGTCATCCCCCCAGGTCAACTCACCCAGCCCGCGGATCACCTTGCACGGGATGCCGGCCTCTTCGATAGCCGACTTCATATAGAGAGCGTGATAGGTCTCTTCGAGATCGTTATCCTGCATGATGTGCAGCACATCACCGATGGCACTCTTCTTCCATGCATGCACCAGCATTTCATGCAGATGCTCACCCGGACACCAGCCATCGAGACATGCATGCAACTCGGCCCAGCGCCCCTGCACACTGCCGCACTCCATATAACAGGAAGCTGAATCGGCATTGTATTCATAGAGCTTGATGCCGCGCCCGGAAACGGAAAAGTCGAGGCGACCGGTAATCATATGGTTGCGACGGTTATTCCATGACTCACGCAGACGTGGCCAGAGCACGCGCGGAAAACCAAAGCGCTCAAGCAGCGCATCATTCTCCAGCACATGATCCGTCGCCTGCATGAACATGGCGTGCATCTCATTACCGGCATGGCGGATCGCCTTGTGTGCCGATTCGGACATACGAAAATAGCGGGCTTGATCCTGTGGATTACGCGTCAGCGTGTAGCCGCCCATAAAGGCGACAAAGGCCTTCTCTTCCGGCTGCAATCTGTCGGGCAGGGCGGGCTCTCCGCTCGACGCCACACTGCCCGGCTGCAAATCCAGCAGGGCCGGAGTGACCTGTGAAAAGACCTCGGCATGGCTATCGTCATCCGTCTGTATCACCCAACCAAGCACATCCGCATCATCATATGTGCATTCGATCCGGTAGCCGCCATCGGCATCAATGTGCGCCGGCAGCTCGCGTGAATAGTGCTGCCCCTCCAACCATACCGAATGGCTGACGTTCTGCTCCACAATGCGGATGCGATCATCAAACACTTCGGTGACAATAGCGACATGGCCGGTCTGCTCAAACTCGCCGCCCTCTTCCCAGATCAGCATGCAGCCGGGTTCGGGATGACGCTTTGCGCCATTACGAAATGAGCGCAGCGGCAGGATCGTATGATCCCGTACCGAGCGTAGCGTACGCAGATGGAAGATATCGTAAGCCATGGGAATATTATCGAAGATGCAGCCGTTGTTCAGATAGAGCCAGCGGCGGGCGAACTCCACGCACTGCCACTTGTAGCCCATGAAGATACCGTCGATATAGCTGCGATATGCCTTACGGTTGGGAAATTCAGCATCATCGGCAGATGGATAATGCGAGGAGTAAACCGGCACATCACCGGGAGCGTACCCGAGCAGGGTATTAAATTTGGCGGGTTGCGGCATAGCGCTCTCCATACTGCTTCATCAGTTAACCACACAAGTATAGTCAACTCAGCCATGAAGGCTATGCCATACAACAATTGTCACGGGCGTGGTTCTGGTGGGATATGCGGCAAAAGCGCCGTCATCAACAGGATCAAAATACTTAAACACATCTGGAATTGATTCGGATCAGGGTGGAAAGTATGAATGGGAGATCATTCACCAATGCCTGATGAACGGCACCGGCCACTCATCAGACTTGCCGGGCAACGCAGTCACTCCTGCAGCCGTAAAGCAATCCCCTCAGCGGTAGCGTGCAATACGGCAACACCATCAACTCTGGCAGTCGGTGCATAGGTACAGAGACTCTGGCAGGCCAGCTGTTCACAGCTGACACCGCGAGCTTCCAGCGTTTCGGCCAACGTTCTACCACCATAATCGCTGCAACGGGGGCCATGGCATACGCCAATGGCCCCCGCTTCAACATGCATCAGCCCTTGCTTGCTGCACGCTCGTTGCGGCCGGGACGGCGGTTACGGGTAGCATGCGGCTTACGCGGCGAGCTGGGATCATGACGACGCTGCTGCTGACGCTGACCTGGCTTTGGATCTTTTGCAGCTGCTGCTGCATCTTCCACATCGTTAGGCTCAAAACCGGGAACAACTACCTTGGCGATGCTCTTCTTGATCAAACGCTCAATACCAACCAGCAGCTTGCGCTCATCACCGGAGACCAGTGATATCGACTCACCGGAATTACCGGCGCGACCGGTACGGCCAATACGATGCACATAATCCTCGGCGACATGCGGCAGATCAAAGTTCACCACATGCGGCAGGCTATCAATATCCAGACCACGTGCTGCAATATCAGTTGCTACCATCACACGTACAGATCCGGCTTTAAAGTCTGCCAGAGCCTTGGTGCGCGCTGCCTGGCTCTTGTTGCCATGAATGGCAACAGCAGAGATACCCTCGCCCTCCAGAAACAGAGTCAGCTTGTTTGCGCCATGTTTGGTCTTGCTGAAAACCAGCACCTGCTGCCAGTCACCCTGTTTGATCAGATGCGACAACAGACTCCGCTTTTTAGCCCGGCTGACCGGATGCACCATCTGGGTGACCTGATGCGCTGTCTCATTACGCGCTACTTCCACATAGACCGGCGAGTGCAGGAACCCGCTGGCCAACTGCTTGATCTCTTCCGAGAATGTGGCGGAGAAGAGCAGGTTCTGACGTTTTTTCGGCAGCAGCTTCAACACCTTGCGGATATCATGAATAAAGCCCATATCAAGCATACGATCGGCTTCATCGAGGACGAAAAATTCAACGTGGCCGAGATCGACCTTGCCCTGACCAATCAGATCCAGCAGACGACCGGGTGTCGCAACAAGGATATCTACGCCACGATTCAGCTTCTGAATCTGTGGGTTAATGCCTACGCCACCGAAGACAACGGTAGAACGCAGTGGCAGGTATTTACCATAGGTGGCGATACTCTCGGCTACCTGCGCGGCCAGCTCACGCGTAGGTGTCAGTACCAGTGCGCGGACAGCGTGCTTCCTGCTGCGCTCCGGGTGAGATTTATGCATCAACTGCAGCATCGGCAGTGTAAAGCCGGCAGTCTTGCCGGTGCCGGTCTGCGCGCCGGCCAGTACATCGTTTCCTTCCAGAATAACCGGAATAGAGTTTGCCTGTACAGGCGTCGGGGTGGTATACCCCTGATCGGCCACAGCGCGAAGTAATTCGGCTGAAAGGCCCAGTTTTTCAAATGACATGTATTGTAGTTTCCATAGCACCTGGACCTGAAAGCTCACTGAGAGTTTGAGGTGCTTGTTTGATTTCCGGATCGCCAGTCATCAGTGATTGACCGGGCAGATGAGGAGCAGATAAACCTGTCCTCTGGAGGCGGCGCACTATGCCCTGTTTCCTGAAAAACACAAGAAATTCAATCATTAAGTGGAATTAATGACCCGTATTGCGCAGCTTATCCCTGATCACCTGGCTGAGTTTTACGATGTTGTACGGCTTTGACAGAATCACTTCATCTGCAGGCATTTCGTTCTTCAATGCTTCATCCTTGTCATAGCCGGTAGCAAAAACAACCTTCACATCCGGACAGATACTCCTGATTCGCGCCACAGCCTGCACACCGCCCAAGCGTGGCATCACCACATCCATAATGATGAGCGAAATATCTTTACGGTTAGCATTAAACTGCTCAATTGCCTGCAGCCCGTCGACCGCCTCCAGCACACGGTAGCCGATACTCTCCAGCACCTCTTTTCCGGTACTGCGGATATCGGCATTATCATCAACAATCAATATAAGTTCGCCATTGCCCGCAATGGCTTCAGTGACCGACTCGGAGGCAATATCGATCTTTTTCTCCTCCAACAGCGGCAAATAGATATGAAAGGTGCTTCCCTTTCCGGGCGTACTCTCTACATCAATCATGCCACCGTGACTGTCTATCGCTCCATAGGCCATAGCCAGCCCCAGCCCGGTTCCATGGCCGACAGCCTTGGTGGTAAAAAACGGATCAAAAATCTGGCTCTTCTCTGCTTCGCTTATACCACTACCATTATCCTGAACCATCAAATGGGCAAACAGACGCCCTTCAATGCCCGGATGGGTATTGATGAAATCGGCATTGGCTTCAAATTCTTCCAGATGCAGCGAGATCACGGGATCATCTACGCTCGCCACTGCATCACGAGCATTATTGAGCAGGTTCATCACCACCTGCTGCAACTGCGTTGCATCACCCCTTACAACCAGCTCATCCGCACAGAGGTCACGCTGAAAGGTGATACTTTCCGGAATAGTCGTCTCATTCAGCCTGGAGGTCTCCTTAATAAAGGAGGTTAAGCCGAAAGGCTGCATTTGCACCTGACCTTTACGGGCAAAGGTCAACAGCTGCTTGATCATCTCCGAGGCCCGGAAACTGAGTGCTTCCACACTGCTGAGTTTATGCACCACATCGGGAAAATCGGCAACCTTCCTTTTGGCCAGATAGAGGTTGCCGGTCATACCGGCCAGCATATTATTGAAATCATGGGCAATGCCGCCCACGAGTGTGCCGATCGCCTCCATCTTCTGCGCCTGACGGAACTTCTCCTCAAGCATTTCATGCGTGGTCATATCCTGCTGGATGCCCACATAGTGCGAAATCTCGCCATTGCTATCGAGAATAGGAGCAATGGACATCAATGCCGGATATTGGCTGCCATCCTTGCGCCGATCGACAATGGCACTATGCCAGGTTTCCCCTTTGGTTATCGTACCCCATAGCTGTGCATAGAACTCATTCGTCTGATTACCACTTTTGATCACACTCGGATTTTTGCCCATCACCTCGGCAGATGTATAGCCGGTCATGCGTTCAAAGGAGGGATTCACATATTCAATTGTCCCCTGCTTGTCGGTAATAACAACAGATTCACCGGCCTGCTCGACAGCTTGAGACAGCATCCCGAGCAATACATTCCGGCGCTCCCTCTCCATGATAATAGAAACCAGACCGGAGGCATTTTTAATCGCATGCAAAGCATCATCGCTCGGAGTGGCAGGCTGGTCAGCATACATGGCAAAGGTCCCCAGCAGGACTCCATCACTGCCGACAACAGGCTGTGACCAGCAGGCATGCAGGCCATGTGCCAACGCCAATGCTTTATAGTCAGCCCAAAGCGGATCAGTTGCGATATCCTCCACAATCACTCTTTTACCAAGAAATGCAGCTGTCCCGCATGAACCAACCGCTGCGCCGATCTGCACACCGTCAATCGCCTGACAATACGCCTCTGGCAGACTCGGAGCACTACAATGATACAGCTGATCACCTTTCAGGCGCAGAATGGACATCCGCAGTTCAGGATGCATCACTTCATACATTTTACAAATGGCATCATAAATTTCTTGCTCGGGCGTTGCCAATGCCACCATTTCAAAGATTTCAGCGCTGCGCCGGATAAAATACTCACTGCGCTTACGCTCCGTGATATCATAAACAATCGAATACAGAACCTTTTTCGCATGCCAGAAAATAGGCCCTGCGTGCACCTCCACATCCCTGATCTCGCCGTTGGCCAGCCGATGCCGGAATATAAAATGGTCCCGCTTTTCCGATGTAGCAAGCTCCATCTCGGCACTCACCTGTTCATCTGAAAGCGTATTGATATCTGAAACATTCAAGGCCAGCAATTCTGCATTGGTATAGCCGTAGAACAGCTCGGCAGCCCGGTTCGCCCTGATAATACGACCGTCTTCCTGATCAATAATCAGCTCGACACTTTTATTGCCTTCAAAAAGAGCCCTGAATCGCTCCTCGCTTTCTGCCAGCGATGCTTCGCTCAGCTGGCTCTGCATACGCAGCTCAATATTTTGTCTGATATTGCGCCACACCCTCAGGCCGCTTGCCAGAGTCACGACAACAAGCAGCACCAGCATAACGCTCATCACCTGCAGCATCTCGTTGCCGACAGCAAAAAAGCGCACAACCAGCGGCAGCGAGGCAAACAGTACAAAGGCAATAAAAGCAACCGGCAACGCCGACATGGAGGTAATGGAGCCGACGCACATGCCGCCAACGATTAAAAACAGAAACATCTGATGCATCACCGAGCTTTCGGGAAAGAGAATAAGTGAGGCGCCACCCCAGGCCATACCCGACAGAACAGAGACGGCTATAAACGCACTCTTCCACCAGCCGGCCTGCCCCACTCCCGGCTCAATGCGGCGGTAATAGAAGGCGAGCAGCAAGCGCGCCAGCGTGATAACAGTCATAGCGCCGATCCAGAGCAGCGCCGGACCATGATCGACGACGCCCCACTCGACGAACACCAGTGCTGCGGCAGTCATCAAAGCCGCCAGTGCGGATAGCGGCTGCGCCTGGTATAGCACCTTGATCTGCTCGCATGCCAGCAGCTGTTGCTGATCCGTATCTGTTGCAGTTTTCAAATCATGACTCCATGTCCCGGCACTGACTAAAATCGAGCAATAAGCATGCCATGAAAGCGGCTACGGCAGCAGTCCTGTTTTTTAACCGGCCTAACTACCCGCTACGACCAGCAGCAACTCGCGCACACACTTGGCGGCCAGCACCGATGAGCAGTCGGAGGCATCCAGCTTCGGCGCCAGCTCAACGACATCGAGACCGACAATATCACAGCCCTGCATCAGGGCAATAAAGCGCTGGAACACCCACCAGTCGATACCACCCGGCTCCGGCGCCCCTGTACCGGGCAGGCAAGCCGGATCAAACACATCGAGATCCACGCTCAGATAAACCGGCCGGTCACCGATCCACGCCCTCAGATCATTCAGATCACTGTCACGAAAAGTGCTTAACGTACCGTATTCGCGCATCAGCCGGTACTCTTCACGCGTACCTGAACGAATACCCAGTTGCCGGATATGCTCCACGCCGATCAGCTCGCATACGCGGCGCATCACGCAGGCATGTGAAAGCCGGACACCCAGATAGTCTTCACGCTGATTGGCATGTGCATCCAGCTGCACAACCACCAGATCCGGATATTTCTCATATAGCGATGCTATGGCTGGCAGGCTGACCAGGTGCTCGCCACCGAGCAAAAACGGAATAGCCTCTTCATGCAGACAATCATCGACCGCTTCCCGGATAATGGCGAGAGCTGCCTCCACGCTGCCCATCGGCAGCTCCAGATCACCGCTGTCGGCATAGCTGACCGATTCCAGATCCGCATCCAGAGCAGCCGACCATGTTTCCAGCCCGTCGGATGCATCACGGATGGCCGCAGGCCCGAAACGGGCACCGGGACGAAACGACACTGTCCCATCAAACGGCACACCGATGATGCGAATGGCATGCGCCTCTTCAACAGCCTTATCTGTATAATCAAACATGACGCCAGCGTACGCTTTTCGCCACACACCGAAAAGGTAAATTTCTTGTTCTGGCCGGAACCCCGGCCGGGCATTAGCCTTGACTGCCCGTTTGCAATAAATAACGGAAAAATCGATAGCAGGTATTTTACCATGAGCAGAGTTCTGATCATCGGCGCTGGTGGCGTCGGACGAGTAGTGGCCCATAAATGCGCGCTGAATGCGGAGGAGTTCTCCGATATATGGCTGGCCAGCCGTACTGTCTCCAAATGCGAGCAGATTGCCTCGGAAATCACCGAAAAGACCGGGCGCACCATTCATACTGCCGCAGTTGATGCCGACAATGTTGCCGAGCTTGTGGCGCTGATTAAGCGGGTTGACCCGTTCATGATCATCAACGTGGCACTGCCCTATCAGGATCTGACCATTATGGATGCCTGCCTTGAGACCGGCGTGCACTATCTGGATACGGCCAACTATGAGCCGCTGGATGAGGCGAAGTTCGAATACAGCTGGCAGTGGGCCTATCGCGAGCGTTTTGAAAAAGCCGGCCTGATGGCGTTGCTCGGTTCGGGCTTTGATCCGGGCGTGACCAATGTCTTTTCTGCCTATATGCAGAAGCACCACTTCGACACCATGGACTATGTCGACATTCTCGACTGCAACGGCGGCGATCACGGCTATGCCTTCGCTACCAACTTCAACCCGGAAATCAATATCCGTGAAGTAACCAGCAATGGCCGCTATTTCGAAAATGGTGAGTGGATTGAAACCACACCGATGCAGTTCAAAAAACAGTTCGACTTTGAACAGGTCGGACCGAAGAATATGTACCTGCTCTACCATGAGGAGATGGAGTCACTCGCCGTCAACCTCAAGGGTGTGAAACGCATGCGTTTCTGGATGACCTTCGGCGATGCCTACCTCAAGCATCTGGAGGTGTTCCGTAATATCGGACTGGACTCGATTGAACCGATCATGTTCCAGGGCCACGAGATTGTGCCGATCCAGTTCCTCAAAGCACTGCTGCCGGATCCCGCATCACTGGGCCCGCGCACGGTCGGCAAAACCAATATCGGTGTGATCGTTAAAGGTACAAAGGATGGCAAGCCCGTCTCCCGCTACATCTACAACATCTGCGACCATCAGGAGTGTTACAGGGAAACCAATGCCCAGGGCGTCTCCTATACCACAGGCGTGCCGGCCATGATCGGTGCGATGATGATGATCCGGGGTAAGTGGATGAAGGCCGGCGTACACAATATGGAAGAGTTCGATCCCGATCCGTTCATGGCCGCACTGAATGAGCAGGGCTTGCCGTGGACCGATATCGAAACCGATATCGACGTCGATTCCCTCCCCGAATGATTTTCACCGCAGAGGACGCAAAGGTGCACAAAGGAAAAATTAAAAGATGATTACATCCGGTTACCTGCCTTGCAATTATTCTGACCCGTTACAGGAACAGAATAATCCACTAAACATTACTCCTTTGCGCTCCTTTGCGGTTCAAAAAGGTTCTATATGAGTATTGATATTTCGAGGGTGCATTCACCTTGCTATGTGCTGGAAGAGGAGAAGCTGATCGGTAATCTGGAGCTGCTCAAGCGGGTACAGGATGAATCCGGCTGCAAGATTATTCTGGCACTCAAGGGCTACTCGATGTGGTCGACATTTGAGCTGATCAAACAGTATCTGCCCGGTTGCACGGCCAGCTCCCTGTATGAGCTGAAACTCTCCGATGAGCAGTTCGGCGGCGAGAATCACATCTACTCGGCAGCCTTTCGCGATGACGAGTTCGATGAGATATGCAGCATGGCGGGCCATCTGGTATTCAACTCGGTGAACCAGTGGCAACGCTTCGGCGCAAAAGCCATCGCGGCAGGTGTATCCTGCGGCATCCGGGTGAATCCGGGCATCGCCGAGGTGGAGACCGATCTCTACAATCCCTGCTTCTCCGGCTCGCGCCTCGGCGTGCGTCCGCAACACCTGCAGGGGGCAGACCTCACCGGCATTGAGGGGCTGCATGCGCACGCGCTGTGCGAGAACCTGCACGACTCATCCATCCGTCTGATTGACGCCTTTGAGGCCAAGTTTGCCGATTACATTCCGGCGTTGAAGTGGGTCAATTTCGGCGGCGGCCATCTGATGACACACAAGGATTACGACACAGACAAACTGATCGATCGCATCCGGGCCTTCAAAGCCAGGTGGGAAGTCGAAGTTTATCTGGAGCCTGGCGGCGCCATCGGCTGGCGCACCGGCCCGCTGATTACATCCGTACTCGATATCGTGCCGACCGACGGACTGCCGGTTGCCATCCTCGATATCTCGGCCACAGCACACATGCCGGACGTACTGGAGATGCCCTATCGCCCGGCCGTCACCGGCTCGGCCATTGCAAATGAAAAACGGCACACCTACCGGCTTGGCGGCACCTCCTGTCTTGCTGGCGATGTTATCGGTGATTATTCATTCGATACACCGCTCATGCCCGGTTCACGCCTGATCTTCGAGGATATGATCCACTACACGATGGTCAAAACTACGATGTTCAACGGCGTGCGCCATCCGGACATCGGTATCTGGCACAACGATAACAGCTTCGAGCTGGTGCGCCGCTTTACCTATGAGGATTTCCGCGACCGGCTGTCGTGAGCACGGCCTGCAGGTCCGCTAGCCGCTTACAGCTACTGCTGGCGGGTATGAAGCGCTCGTGATCGGGCAACACAACCTCGACGACAACTGCATACAGAGATGCTGTGCAAGGGAGGAAATTTGAAACTGCCCGTTTTCCAGATTGATGCCTTTGCATCAAAACCATTTGAGGGCAACCCTGCTGCAGTCTGCCCGCTGACGCAGTGGCTGCCCGATGCGCTTATGCAAGCGATAGCCGCTGAGAACAACCTCTCGGAGACGGCCTTTTTTGTTCAGACTGCAACCGGCTTCCATATTCGCTGGTTTACGCCGACAACCGAGGTTGATCTGTGCGGCCATGCGACACTGGCGACTGCCTATGTGCTGTTTCACTGTCTTGCATATCAGGGTGATACCATACGCTTTGCCTCCCGCTCCGGGCCACTGACAGTAGCAAGGCAGGGTAAGCTGCTGGTGCTGGATTTTCCTGCCCGGCCAGGTCTGTTATGCAAAACACCGGCTGCGATTATAGCGGCGTTTGGCATTGAGCCTGTCGCCTGCCTGCGCTCTGATGATTATATCGTCGTATTAAAGGATGAACATGCCGTGGCAGCAGCGGCACCACAGCTTGCACTGCTCAGACAGCTGGATCGTAGGGGTGTGATCATCACGGCCCCGGCCCAGCAGTATGATTTTGTCGCACGCTTTTTCGCCCCCAAATGCGGCATCGATGAAGATCCCGTCACAGGCTCCGCCTACACGCAGCTGGCACCCTACTGGTCCGCTATGTTGGGCCGAACGGCACTCCGGGCCAGACAGCTCTCCGCCCGCGGTGGTGAGGTGGGCTGCGAGCTCGCGGGCGATCGCGTGCTCATATCGGGGACTGCGACACAATATATGCAGGGCAGCATTGAGCTGCACGCATCATAAATAATCCGGCGGAGTTGGCTGGTCGATCTTCTGCTCAAACAAGAAAAATAATCACTGGTATTGAAACAGTGCTATATTAGAAGCATTCCGCAACCGCTGCTGACGGAAATACCGGGATCAGGAGAGTGTCATGCATAAAATATGTCCAGCTATCTGCCTGTGCGCGCTACTGCTACCGGTCAGCACTAGTTTTGCAGGTGATGCAGGCTCAGCGAAACAGAGTATCGGCACACTCAGCTGCAATATCCTGCCGCACAGCGGCTTCAATCTGCTGATCCACTCAACCAGTGAAATCCGCTGTATATTCACCCCTGCTGATGGCACTCCTCTTGAGCACTACAAGGGAGAAACAGGCATCGGGTTAGGTCTTGATGTGAATCTCAACAAGCAAAAAAATGTCATCTACGCGGTACTTGCCGAACAGTTTCGGCCGGGCAGCCGGCAACTGAGCGGTCGCTATAGCGGAGCCGGTGGTGGGGCAAGCTTCGGGCTCAGCGCAGGCGAATCGGCCCCCATTGCAAAGCGCGATGGCAGCATCGCCCTGCAGCCGATCAATGTTAAAAGCAGCGGCGCCGGCATTGCCGTCGGCTTTACCTACCTCTATCTGGAGCCAGACAGCCAACAGTAATCAAGCCAACACGCGCCTGCAATTGCCGGACGGCATGAACCCACACAATCATCCACATTGGTGATATCGCTCACTTTCAACGACTGGATGCAACGCTTTAATTGGGCCTCAACATATGACGGAGGTTCAACCAATGAAAAAACTGATAAT
This sequence comes from Zetaproteobacteria bacterium CG_4_9_14_3_um_filter_54_145, assembly GCA_002791575.1. GTDB lineage: Bacteria > Pseudomonadota > Zetaproteobacteria > Mariprofundales > Mariprofundaceae > Mariprofundus. The sequence goes on from PFXI01000007.1 coordinate 15,027, forward strand.
CACACTCCTTTCGCTCTTTGCCCTGATGAGTATCTCTACGCATGCCATGGCCGCTGATAACGACTTGTGGGAAAAAACAAAGACCGGCGCCAGCACGGTTGCCGAATGGACAGCTGAAAAATCCAGAACAGCCTGGGAAGCAACCAAGCAGGGTGCATCACATGCCGCTGCATGGAGTGCCAAAGCCACTAAAAAGGGCTGGGAAGCTACAAAGAAAGGTTCGGCCACTGCTGCCGATTGGACCGCCGAAAAGTCCAGAAAGGCATGGGAAGCCGGCAAAGAGAGCGCAGCCAGTGCCTCCGACCGGGCTGCCGAAAAGAAAAACATTAGAAAACAGGCTGGCGGACTGACTGCCTAGGCAGAATTCTTCATGCTCTGGCACTGAACGACAGGCGGGAGCCTTACGTTCGCCGTATATAGATGGTAAAATCATCGGGCAGGTAGTCGTTGCGACAGTAACAATCCGGCGAAATTGCGCGGCAGAAATCCAGCACTGCAACCGGATCGTGGGCCTTCATATCACCCAGCACGGCTGCATCAAAGCGGCGTACATTGAGCATGTTAAACGCCACCCCTTGGCGGCATAACTGGAACATACGGCGGATCACCCGCCGCGTGTATTCGCCGTCATCGCCCAGATCCCAGTTCAGCGTGCCGGAGAGCACAACCCAGTCAAATGTCTGTGGTGACCAGTCAAAGTCGAACAGCTCCCCGCTCAGCAGGCGCAGTCCCGGATTCATGCGCGCGCCGGCGGCAATAATATCCGGCGACAGATCGATACCGGTATAATCCACCGCTTTGCCACTGCCGCGCAGCCAGCTGTGCAGATCACCAAAGCCGCAACCTACATCCAGCAGCGAATCACCGGTACTGACACCGATCTCGGCCAGTACCCTGAACAGCACTTTCTGCAGGCCGCGCGAAGACCAGAACAGCGCATCCGGCGAATAGCCGTGCATATCCAGACTATCCCTGTGCCGCTCAATCAAGCGCTGGCGCTGCAACGGATTCATGCCAGCAGAAGCCAGCGGCATTGCGCTAGCGGGAACCGGCTACCGGCGGCAGGTTCTCCTCCAGATAGGTGTATCCACTCAGCCCTTCCTTGTAGAAGCGCAGAAAGCTGTTTGCTTCGGAAGCGGTCAGTCGTTTTTCGACCTTGGCCTGAGTCAGCTGGCGACGCATACGATCCAGCAGCACCTTCTCATTGAACTGCACATAATCGAGCACCTCAGCCACACTCTCCCCTTCAACAATCTGCTCCAGTTCATACTGATCGCCATCCATACGCACATGCACAGCATGCGTATCGCCGAACAGGTTGTGCAGGTCACCCAGAATCTCCTGATAGGCACCGGTCAGAAATACGCCGATCAGATAATCATCACCGTTACTCACCGCATGCAGCGGCAGCGTCGGCGAGTGGCCGTCCGCAAGCGGGAAATTCTGCATTTTACCATCGGAATCACAGGTGATATCCACGAGAATCCCGTCTCTGTCCGGCACTTCATTCAGCTTGTGAATAGGCACAACAGGGAACACCTGATCAATTGCCCAGGCATCTGGCAGAGACTGGAACAGCGAGAAGTTGCAAAAGTAACGATCCGCCATCTGGGTGCGGATACCCGGGATCAGCTCTGCAATCTGTTCTACATCCACCTTCTCAGTGAGCAGGGTCAGCATATGCCAGTACAGCTCTTCGGTCTGGGCCCGCTCAGCCAGTGTACAATGCCCCAGCACAAACAGCCGGTTCACATCTTCACGCAGCGAGACAACGTCGTGCAGCACCTCACGCGGTTCGATACGGGCAAAATCAACCCAGGTATCCCACATCTGTCGCAGCTGCATCGGCGCATCTTCAGCAGGCTCATGCACAGGTACGCCGCTGGTTCTGCGCGTAATACCCAGCACATCAATCACCAGAACAGCATGGTGCGCCACCAGTGCCCGACCTGATTCGGAGATAATATTCGGATGCGGCAGATCCTCTTCATTACAGACCGTTTTCAGTGTCCAGACGATATCGTTGGCATACTCCTGCAACGAATAATCAACCGATGTTTGCGTACCCGAGATAGAGCCGTCGTAATTGACGCCCAAGCCACCGCCGACATCCATAAACTCGATGGGTGCACCGAGTTTGCGCAGCTCCACATAAAATCGCGCAGCTTCCTGCATCGCCTGTTTGATATGACGGATGCGCGGCACCTGTGAGCCGATGTGAAAGTGCAGCAGACGCAGGGCATCAAGCTTGCCGTGCGCTTTGAGTTTGCGAACCACGTCCATCAACTCGGTTGCAGCCAGCCCGAACTTGGAGTTATCACCGCCGGAGTCATCCCACTTGCCCTGACTGGTTGCAGCCAGACGGCAGCGCAAACCGATCAACGGTTCAACCCCAAGTCGCTGCGATGCCTCCAGAATCATATCCAGCTCGTTCGGCTTCTCGACCACGATAAACACGCGCTTACCCATCTTCAGCCCGATCATGGCCAGTTCAATAAACTCGCGATCCTTGTAGCCATTACAGATAATCAGCCCCTCGACATCCTCAAGCATGGCCAGCGTCGCGTGCAGCTCGGGCTTGGATCCTGCTTCCAGCCCCCAGTTGAAATCGCCGCCGAATTCAACGATCTCCTCAACCACCTGCCGCTGCTGATTCACCTTGATCGGATAGACACCGAAATAACGGCCATCGTACTCGGCCTCTTCGCGGGCGATGGCAAAGCGGTGATGAATCTGCGCCATGCGTTGTTTGAGAATATCGGAAAAGCGTAACAGCAGCGGTGGATAGAGCCCGCGGCCCGCCAGTTCATCACAGAGCAACTTCAGATCAATCTGATGCTCACCATCAGGAATCGCCACCATATTGCCCGACTCGTTGATGCCGAAAAAGCCATTGCCCCAACCTTCGACCTGATAAAGCTCCGCCGCACGGTCTACCGTCCAATCCATCTGTTCCATGTTTCTCCTCTGGGACCCTACTCGGGGTATGCCGTTATCGTGCGCAAACTAACACATGCGAAGCACCTGCTGACAAGCGTTTACACCTTATCCGATTAATTACTGCTGACAAGAGACAATTTCCCGCTGAAGCACAACAGATGCAATGCATTTCAGGTATGGCCAAAAGCCCGGCGGTACAATTAAAACGGGCCCTTCCGGGCCCGTTTCACTACTCTGCTTACTGGGCTTGAGCCCCTGAGTCCGGCTCCTGCACATCATCACTCATATAGTAGGAATCATCCGGTTGAGCTGCGCAGGGATTCTCTGCACTACCCGAATCACACGGATTGCTGCCATCACCCTCCTGATAAGTCATACCGTCAGGGCTGCACGGATTTGCACCCATATCGCACGGATTCATGCCATCCAGCGCCTCCTCGGCATTTGCCATGCCAACAACTGCACCTGCAGCCATGGTCAGGCATGCAGCCAGTACCAGAGATTTAATCATTTTTTTCATCAGTTAATCCTCGCTTATGTACATTGGGATATCATCGTAGTCATCAATATGTTCAAACCATTCATCATCAATATCTGAATCTGAACTTGCTTTTCTGTTTCGGTTTTCATCTTTCTTGCTTCTGATGTGTTGTTCGCTTTCCAGGACGTCGATTTCTCCCGAATGACTTTGTCTGGCCATGGTTACCACCTCGAGCATATGATTGTGCTGGTTAACACAGCGCAAATATGTGGACTAGGGTCTGCTGGCGTAAAGCAAAAGATATCACGCATGATGTGCAAAATAGGAGAACACGTGGACATCCAATTATTGCGTACATTTCTGGCCGTGGCCGAGCATGAAGGATTGAGAAAAGCCGCTGAATTTCTGCACCTCACCCCTTCCGCCGTCAGCTCCAGAATCCGGCAGCTGGAACGTGAAATCGGCATTCAACTGTTTGATCGCAGCCGGAGCGGCGTCATCCTTACCCCTGCAGGATTCCGGCTGAAAGAGCGGGCCGTAGCACTGATCGGGGAGTGGAACAATATCCGGCAGGATGTATTGAGAAGAGATGAAAACGACCTCTGTCTGCGTATTGGTGCAACCGATGTGATCTGGCAAACCTGGTTGCAAAAGAAGCTGGGCACATTCGTAACCGCAGCCCCCGACTGCAGGTATATACTCAGAACCGGCGGACGCAGCGAACTGGCCCAGATGTTGATCAACGGCACGCTTGATTGCGCCATATTGCCCGAAGAGATCAAATATCCGGGTGTATCAAGTCAGCGGGTAACCGAGCTGGAGCTTATTCTGGCTCGCTCTGCGGATATAACGGATCAGGCTGCTGCCGAGCTGCACCGCTTCGTGGATATCGACTGGGGTGACGGTTTCAGAAACAGGATGATCAAAGCCAACCATATCGCACATGAACCCGCGACCAATACCAATGTCAATGTTGCCTGGCTGGGACTGGCATGGTTATTACGCTTTGGCGGTACGGCCTGGCTGCCCAGAGCCATGATAGAGGATGATATCGCGCTGGGTAAGCTGCATCCTGTTGCCGGTATCAACAGCATTCCGCTGGATGTCTATGCGGCAATAAACAGTGAAAATGATATTGCCTACACAACACTGCGCAGCATCCTGATGCCACAAGAGTAGTGCTGGCAGACAGCGCGGCACAAAGCCGCGCAGCTGATCGGCTGTTTACTTGTCCAGATGGCGCAGTGTCGGGCCGGTATAGAGCTGACGCGGCCGGTCGATACCGTGGCCGGCCTGCTGCTTGAGCTCCAGCCAGTGCGAAACCCAGCCGACGGTACGCGCTACGGCAAAAACAGCGGTAAACATACGGCTGGGAAAGCCCATGGCACGCAACAGAATGCCGGAGTAAAAATCCACATTCGGATAGAGCTTCTTTTCGATAAAATAATCATCTTCCAGCGCCACGCGCTCGAGCTCCAGCGCCGTTGCCATCAACGGGCTGTTTTCCATACCCAGATGAGCCAGCACCTGCCGGGTTGTATCGCGAATCAGTGCCGCGCGCGGATCGTAATTTCTGTATACCCGATGACCAAAACCCATCAGCCGGAAGGGATCGTTTTTATCCTTGGCCCGGCGAACAATCTCGGGGATACGATCGGGCGAGCCGATATCCTCAAGCATCGTCAGCACAGCTTCGTTGGCGCCGCCATGCGCCGGCCCCCACAATGTAGCAATCCCTGATGCGACACAGGCAAACGGGTTGGCGCCGGAGGATGCCGCCATGCGCACAGTCGAGGTGGAAGCATTCTGCTCGTGATCGGCATGCAGTATGAAAATCATTTCGATGGCTCTGGCCAGCACCGGATCCACATGATAAGGCTCATTCGGTTTGCCGAACATCATCTGCAGAAAGTTGGAAGCATAATCCAGATTATTATCCGGATGACGGATCGGGCGGCCTATGCTGTAGGTATAGCTGGCCGCTGCGATCGCCGGCATCTTGGCAACCAGCCGAATCGCCGCCTTATGCTGATCCTCATCGCGGCTGTAATCCTGAGAATCCTGATAAAATGCAGACAATGCACCGACAACGCCGACCATCACCGCCATCGGATGCGCATCACGGCGGAAACCATGATAAAAGGAGAGCACCTGATCATGCAGCAGATTGTACTCATTTATCTTGCACTGGAAGCCGGAGAGCTGCTCGGACGCAGGCAGCTCACCATACATCAGCAGATGCGCTACTTCCGAGAAACCACAGCGGGTTGCCAACTCCTCAATCGGGTAGCCGCGATAAAGCAGCTGTCCCGCCTCGCCGTCAATGTAGGTAATGGCACTTTCGCATGATGCCGTGGAGCGAAAACCGGGATCGTAGGTCAACAGATTCTGTCGGCCAAGCAGTGTTCTCACATCAACTGCATCGGGACCAATACTGCCCTTGAGGATAGGTAATCCGTTCGGTGTCTGGGTATCACTGACAACAATGTTGGCATATTGCTTGGTCATGGCTTTCTCCACGCATTACGGGATCATCCCGATTGCGCCACATTGTCATATCCTACCTGACCCTTTGTCCAGCACGACCTCGACTTCGCACACTTCGTTTGCAAGCCTTTGACCGTGTGTTGCCTTCGCCGCAGATAACGCCGCTGCTTTGCACCGCAACATGCATCGGAATCTCACCGGGGTGAGCTCAATCCACGCGCATACGTCATCCACACTACCTTTTAAATCCACTGACGCATCAGCTTCAGCCAGCCAAAAAAGTTCAACATCTGCCAACGTCCTGATTCGTATCGCATCCTCCACCACCAGCGCTCCCTATGCTGGACAGACCACTGATCTCTCCAGGCGCGGTTCATATCGGCAAAGACTCCTGCTGGCTAAAATCGTCCATATATACTATACCTTAAGCGTTCGGCAGCGAAAGTGTTCGCGAAGATGCACAGGGCTGTAGCCGGGGAATGATGCCGACGGCGTGGCTGCTGCGGCGTATTCGCTCAAGTCCAGCTGGTGCTACCGCTGGCCTCAGCACTTCTGGCGCGGATCGCGGAGGAGAGATCGAATGAGCAGACCTGAATCAGAACAGCGACCTCTGGCACTGATCGTCGATGATAATGCTGCACTGCGCATGCTGGCTGTTAAAGCACTGACCGATGCAGGCTTCGATACCTGTGAGGCGGCAGATGGTGAACAGGCCCTGCAACTATTCGACCTGCAGCAACCGGATATCCTGCTGCTTGATCTGGAAATGCCTGTCATGGACGGGTATACCGTCTGCCAGCGCATCCGCGCATCCGCGCATGGATGCCATACGCCGGTGCTTGTCATGACAGGGCATGAGGACAATCAATCGATCGACCGGGCTTATCATGCAGGAGCGACCGATTTCATCACCAAGCCGGTGAACTGGAAGCTACTGGGGCATAAAACACATTATCTGTTACGCGGCGGCCGCTTGCTCCAGCATGCTGAAGAGCAGCGGGTACTGCTGGCACAGGCAGAGCGCATGGCCAGAATCGGCAGCTGGAAATGGCACTGCAACAGCAAAGAGCTGAACTGCTCTCCCGGCATCAGGACACTGTTCGCTCTGGAAGCCGATCAGGAACTGACGCCGGAAAGCTGGTTGCAGTTCATCGTCAGCGAAGAGCGCGATGAAATGCGTTCATTCTTCGACAAGCTCCCGCAACAACACACACTCAAGGCATTCGAACATACCCAGCATATCAACAATACGCATGGCGAGAAACTGACGCTGCAGGTGCGCGGCACACTGCGCTTTGATGCAACAGGTCAGGCTGTCTCTGTGGAAGGAACGATGCAGGATATGACCGAATGTATCCGGCTGGAGGCTGAAAAACAGTCTATTCGCGACCAACTCGAACACTCCCAGCACATGGAGAGCCTGGGCATCATGACCGGCGGCATCGCGCATGACTTCAATAATATGCTGGCTGCCATCGTCAGTAATCTCTATCTGGCTCAACTGATGGCCAAGGGTAATATTGATCTGGAGCGAAAACTCACCTCAATCAACAACATCTGTATGCGGGCAGCAGCCATTATCAAGTCTATGCTGACATTTGCACGGAATGATTATGTCCGTAAAACCAACGGTGAATTGAATACCATTGTACAGTCCACCTGCAGAATACTGCAAAGCAACATGCCTGTTGATATTAAATTCGATCTGCAGATTGATCCGCATCCGATGCACTGTTTGATGAATGTAACCCAGATTCAGCAGGTGTTGATGAATCTGGTGAATAATGCCCGCCTCGCCGTTGCCGATGTGAGCAAGCCGCGCATTGAAGTGACGGCTGCCCCCTACACCCCTTCTGATGCAGACTCGCCCAGAGCCTGTAAGCTGAGTTCGAACAAATGGTTGCGTATCCAGATACGAGACAACGGCAGTGGCATCAGCAACAGCCATATGGGCAAAATATTTGAACCATTTTTCACAACCCGAGGCGTTGGCGAGGGTACCGGCCTCGGCCTGTCGGTAGCGCATGGCGCCATAGAATCACACGGTGGCTTTATCGATGTGCAGAGCAGCACAGGTAAAGGCACTACTTTTTCCATATTCCTGCCCATGACCAGCATGGAAAGCATCGCGCCTGCCGCATCGACATCATCCGACCATACCGGCAGCGGTGAAACCATTCTGCTTGTCGACGATAATGATGAATTGCACCTCTCTACAGCAAGAGTGTTGAATAAACTCGGTTACAAAACCATTGATGCCAGTAACGGTAAGGAGGCCATCCATACCTATAGCCAGCATACGGATAAGATAGACCTGATACTGATGGATGTGGTCATGCCGGTACTTGGCGGTATTGAATCAGCCAAAGAGATCCGTCGCAAGAATCGGGAAGTACCCATTGTGTTTATTACCGGCTATGACCTGAACTCCTCGATGGTCAGCGGCATCGGCATAGAAAACACGGAGGTTCTCTCCAAGCCATTCAGCATGGCCAAGCTCGGCCAGCTGATCGGCGACCGGATCAAACATGCCGCCGACTAGTCCTGCCGAGCCTGCCACCGCAACTGACTGAGAGTGTGGCAAACAGCCATGCATCGGCAATCATCAGTAGACCCCGGTTTCGCTACAGCCCCTCCCGACGGAATGACTGATAAAGCGTTGTGATGTTTACCCCGGTCATTAACGCATCCCGCCACCCCTGCTTACGCCGCTTAGGTGTTCATCTTCTTCGTCCACTGCGTACGAAATATTGCGTTTTACATGGCCCTTGCTTGCCTTTCGAATACCGCTGCGGCACTAACACCACAGATGGAGTACAACGATGGGATACGATCCTGATAACGATTTTGATGACCTGCCAGAAGATGAAGATGACGTATTGTGGAACGTCGGGCAGAAAAAAACACACCGTATAGATTGGGATGACGATGAAGATGAATGGGGCGACAACTGGGATGATGATTAAATAAAGCGATAGCCGCCCCGTTCAGGGGCGGCTATTTTTATATCCGCAACCCTCGCTATACAGCTGCGCGACTGCCTGCGCAGAGCCACTCGCGCCAAGCGTCTGCCCGAGAAAATCGATCCATTGTACTCGTCGGTCTGATCCACTACCCTCTCAAGATGAACTGATCTCTGCTGTCCAGTTCATGTCCGGAGGCGATGATATGAGCGGCTTGTATTTTCTCATTCCCACATTGATGGCCATCCTGCTCTCGATGCTGTTTGTAAGAGCCGGCGCCATCGCTCTGGTGCGTACAGGTATGCACTACGAACAGGCAAAATTTCAGGCACTCTCCGCCTTCACCGCCACAGGCTTCACCACCCATGAGGCTGAAAAGGTCGTCAATCACCCGACTCGTCGAAAAATAATCAGTATGCTGATGATCGGCGGCTACGCAGGTATTGTTGCCGTGACTGTCAGCGGCACCTCTTCATTCGTCACCACCACATCGCAAAACCTGCCGCGAAACATCCTTGTCTTCTGCCTCGGACTCCTGCTGATCTATCTGCTCGCCCGCCACATCGGGCTGATGCAACGGTGGGAAAATATGGTCGAGCGCCTGTTATACCGCAGTTCGCTATTCGAATTTGAACCGGTGGAGGAGCTGCTGCACCTTGTTGACGGCTTTGGTCTGGTCAAGATCGAAGTGACCGCTGACTCCCCGCTGACAGGACAATCCATTATCCAGATCGGCACGGCCCACAAGGATACACTCGTACTCGGTGTGGAGCGTGGACGAACATGGATGCATGCGCGACGCATGAACGAACCGCTGCAGACAGGTGATCAGCTGATTGTTTACGGTCATATGGACCGCCTGAAAGAGGAGTTCGAAGCGGCCGTAAAGCCTGAATAACCGGATAGCCGAACAAGGAGAGACCCGTGCTCAGAGAATATATCCGCAACGAACGCATCGCCTACTTCTCGATGGAGATTGCGCTGCAGAATAACATCCCCACCTACAGTGGCGGTCTCGGCGTACTGGCCGGTGACACCCTGCGCTCAGCCGCTGATCTGGAAATGCCGATGGTAGCCGTCACACTGGTCTCCCGACTCGGCTATTTCCGTCAGACACTGGACGATCAGGGTAGCCAAAGCGAGAGCCCCGACGCCTGGACGCCTGAAAAGTATGCACGCCCCCTGCCGGCCAAGGTGGCCGTAACCATTGAAGAGCGCAGCGTCTGGGTCAGCGGCTGGCTCTATGTGCTGGAAAGCTATCTGGGCGGTCGCCAGCCTGTACTGTTGCTCGACACAGACCTGGATGAAAATATTGCTGAAGACCGCCAGATCACCGACCGGCTCTATGGCGGCGATGCCGCATACCGGCTCAAACAGGAGATTGTGCTCGGCGTCGGCGGTGCAAGGCTGCTGCACGCACTCGATTTCAATATACGCCAGTACCATCTGAACGAAGGGCACTCTGCTCTGCTCACCCTCGAGCTACTGCGCCGCCATGCCTACCCGGCGGATGATCTGCGACCGGGGGAAGCGCCTTATGATATCCCTGCCGTGCGTGAGTTGTGCAACTTCACTACCCATACACCGGTCGAAGCGGGACAGGATCGATTCCCCTATGAGCTTGTCCATCGCCTGCTTGATGATTTCATCGACAACAAAACCCTGCTCAGTCTGGCCGGTCGGGATGAACTGAATCTGACCCGGCTGGCCATGAACATGAGCGATTATGTCAATGGTGTCGCCAAACGTCATGCCGAAGTATCGCGCCGGATGTTTCCCGGCTATCGCGTGCGGGCCATCACCAACGGTGTACATCCGCACACCTGGGCAAGCATTCCCTTCCGCAAGCTATATGACGCCCATCTGCCCGGCTGGTGCCATGAACCGGAACAGCTGGTACGCGCCGACTGCTGCATTCCAAAACAGCAGGTCTGGCAGGCGCATGTCGAGGCCAAAACCGAACTGCTTACGCTGGTAAAAGAGCGCTGCGGCATAGCACTGAATGCGACCATACCAATCCTCGGTTTTGCCCGCCGCATGACTGCCTATAAACGTCCGGATCTGCTCTTCTACGATATCGAACGTCTGCGCACAATTGCCCGGCAGCGACCATTCCAGATCGTGCTTGCCGGCAAGGCCCATCCGCGGGATGAACCCGGCAAGGCTTTGATCCGGCAGTTGTATAAACATATAGAGCAGCTGGCCGGCGACATTCCCATCGTATTTCTGCCCGACTACGACATGGATATTGCCCTCAAACTGGTCTCCGGTGCCGATATCTGGCTCAACACCCCGCTCAAGCCGTTCGAGGCTTCGGGCACCAGCGGCATGAAAGCGGCGTTTAACGGCGTGCCCAACCTCTCTGTGCTGGACGGCTGGTGGGTCGAGGGCTGCATTGAAGGTGTCACCGGCTGGGCCATCGGTGACAGCTGCGATGATGGTGAGAGTTGCGATATAGCCAATGAAAATGATGCCGACGCTCTCTATGCCAAGCTGGAGGAGATTGTGCTGCCTCTCTACCACGATGACCGGGACGGCTGGATTGCCGTGATGCAGGGGGCCATCAGCAAGAATGCATCTATTTTCAACAGTCACCATATGATGCGACGTTATGCCTCGGATGCGTACATCCGTTAGGCAGCGCCACAGGATTCGATGTCATCCTGTGCGCTTTGAGAGTATACGAAAGCGGAGGTAGAGGCGATGAAAAAGGCACGTATGAAAGCCGCAAGGCAGCCATATTTCGGTAAACGCTATCATACGCCGGGTACAGCCCCCGGCACACTGGCCGAACCGCTCGCACCGCAGGCAGCCCCTGCCCGCATCCGCCTGCTGGATTATTCGCCGGACACATTCCTGTTGAATGAGGATGCTGCAGTCGCCGACTGCCTGACCTATATTGGACAGGAAACGGTCACCTGGCTACATCTGCAGGGACACCCTGAACCGGAACTGCTGCGTACGCTGGGCGAAGCATTCGATCTGCACCCGCTGGCCATGGAGGATGTGCTCAATACCGGCCAGCGCCCCAAGATCGAGCCTTTCGATCAGCAACTGTTCCTGATCATGAGTCTGCCGATATTTGAGCAGGAACAGGTCATCACCCGCCAGATCAGCCTGTTCGCCAACGCACGCTATATAATCAGCTTTTGTGAGGGGCCGGATGATCCGTTCATGCCGCTGATCAAACGCATGCAGACAAAATCCTCCAGTATACGCAAGCGGGGGGCGGATTACCTGTTATATGCCATCCTCGATCTGGTCATCGATCAGGGCTTCCCGGTACTGGAGTCTTTCGGTCTGCAACTCGAAGAGCTGGAAGATAATATTACCGAATCCGGCGGCGGCCGCGCCCTGCTCGATCGCATTCACATGCTCAAGCGGGAGTTAATTCTGCTGCGCCGCATGGTCTGGCCCCAACGTGAGGTGATTACGCAACTACTGCGCGAAGGCAGCGATTTCATTGCCGAAGATACCCGCATCTTCCTGCGCGATTGCTATGATCATACCGTCCAGATCATGGATCTGCTGGAAACCTACCGCGATATGGCAGGCAGCATTCTCGATATCTACCTCTCCAGCGTCAGCAACCGCCTCAACGAAACCATGCGAGTGCTGGCTGTGATCTCCACCATCTTTATCCCGATGACCTTCGTCGCCGGCGTTTACGGCATGAACTTCGACCGCTCACAACCGCTGAGCATGCCCGAGTTGGGCTGGAGCTACGGCTACCCGCTGTTCTGGTTGCTGATGGCCTGCATCGCCTGCGGCATGATCTTCTTTTTCAAACGCAAGGGATGGTTCTAGCCCATGCACATGGATCCTATCCTGCCGCCGCTGGTCGCAATGATACTCATTATTCTTATGTTATCACTGCTGCTGCGCAGCATAGGGCAACCCAATGTCGTAGCCTATCTGATTGCCGGCGTGGTACTCGGTCCGCAGGGGCTCGGCCTGATTACGGACCATATTACCCTCGAGAGGCTCGGTGCCTTCGGCGTTGTCATGCTGCTTTTTTTCATCGGCCTGAAAATGCATCCGCGCAAACTGGCCGCAAACTGGCGTGTTGCCCTGATCGGCACCCTGCTACAAATCGCCGCCAGCCTTGCGCTGGCCTGGGCAATCGGCTGGTTTCTGGACTGGCCATTGGCCAGGCGGGTATTGATCGGCTTCGTGATCAGCCTCTCCAGCACGGCACTGGTACTGAACTTTCTGCAAAGTCGGGGGGAGCTGGCCAGCCGTGCGGGTCAGAATGCGCTGGTGGTATTGCTGATGCAGGATCTGGCCGTGATTCCCATGCTGCTGCTGATCGGCATGTATGGTGACGAGCAGGCAGGCAGTGCGGAGCTGCTGCGACAGACTACGGGTGCCGTCATTATTGCGGGACTTTGTATGTGGATGTTTTTACAGGAGCATATTCACCTGCCCTGGGTTCACCGGATAGTCGGGCAGGACAGGGATTTACAGGTTTTTGTTGCCCTGATCATCTGCTTCGGTCTGGCCCTGATGACAGGCCTGCTGTCACTCTCATCCGCACTGGGCGCTTTTGTCGCAGGCATGATGCTGGCATCGGCACGGG
>PFXI01000007.1:28482-56796 GCA_002791575.1 Zetaproteobacteria bacterium CG_4_9_14_3_um_filter_54_145
TGGTGGCGGCTGCATTTGCCACCAACACCTTCATCAATGCCGTCGTATTCCGGCTGCTGCGCGAATCATGGCGTGACAGTCTCTATGTGGGGGCACTGCTGGCGCAGATCGGAGAGTTCAGTTTCGTGCTTGTCGCCATTGGCTACAGCTCGGCAATTATTACATTCGAGGGATATCAAACCGCGATAGCCGTGATCGGCGTATCCCTGCTGCTGGCACCACTGTGGATCATGCTGGTCGAACGCCTGAGCAAGCGTACCGATAGCACGAGCGGCGTGGGTGCTGCTTAAGCACCACGATTGCAATAAGGCCCATCCTCTTCCCATTGATTCGATTGCCTCCTAGTCTGCGAGCGTGGTATTTCAATGGCGGGCAATGAAACAGAATGAATCAGCGGGAGAGTGAGTCCATGGAGATGATTACTGTTGGTTGGCGCGAATGGGCAGCCCTCCCCGAACTGGGCATCCCTCGCATCAAGGTCAAGGTGGATACAGGCGCCAGAACATCGTGCCTGCATGCCTTCAGTCAGGAACGGTTCACGCAGGATGGATCCCCCTGGATCCGCTTTGGCATGCACCCGTTTCAACAGCAGACCGATATTGAAATATTCTGTGAGGCCAGAATCACCGACGAACGCATGGTCAGTGATTCAGGCGGCCACCGCGAGCTTCGCCCGGTCATCACCTCTACCATTGAGATGGGAGCGCTGCATTTCCCCATTGAATTCACGCTGACCAATCGTGACTCCATGCGTTTTCGTGTATTGTTGGGCCGAACCGCTATGGAACACCGTCTGCTGGTTGACCCGGGGCAGTCATATATATTGGGCAAGCCCGGACAGCCCTCTCTACACAAGGAGCAAGTATGAAAATCGGCATTTTATCCAGAAATGCGAAGCTGTATTCAACCAATCGACTGGTTGAGGAGGCAAAAGCACGCGGTCACGAAGTGCGGGTCATCGATCACCTGCGTTGCTATATGAACATCACGTCGATGAATCCATCCGTACATTACCGCAGTGAGAAACTGGAAGGGTTTGATGCCATTATTCCGCGTATTGGCGCATCGGTTACCTTTTACGGCACGGCTGTGCTGCGCCAGTTCGAGATGATGAATGTCTATCCGCTGAATGAATCGGTCGCCATTACACGCTCACGCGACAAGCTGCGCAGCCTGCAGTTGCTGGCTCGCCGCGGCATCGGGCTGCCGGTGACCGGCTTTGCCCGTTACCCCGATGATACCGAGGATCTGATCAGACTGGTCGGTGGTGCGCCACTGGTGGTGAAGCTGATCGAAGGTACGCAGGGCATCGGCGTCGTGCTGGCAGAGACAAATCAGGCGGCCGAAAGTGTTATTGATGCCTTTCACGGCCTGAATGCGAATATCCTCGTACAGGAGTTTATCAAGGAGGCCGGCGGCGCCGATATCCGCTGCTTCATTGTCGGTGGTAAAGTGGTGGCTGCGATGAAACGGCAGGGTAAAGAGGGTGAATTCCGCTCGAACCTGCATCAGGGCGGCAGTGCGCAACTGGTTAAAATCAGCAGCGCCGAGCGCCAGACCGCACTGCAGGCAGCCAAAATCATGGGCCTGAATGTGGCCGGCGTGGATATTCTGCGCTCCAATCACGGCCCGGTTGTCATGGAGGTAAACTCCTCCCCGGGTCTGCAGGGCATCGAAACATCCACAGGCAAAAACGTTGCCGGCATGATCATCGAATTTATCGAAGCCAATGCCAAGTCAGGCAACACCCGCACGCGGGGTAAGGGTTGACGCCAGATCTGATTATCGGGGAGCAGCTGATTAGCCCCGGTGAGCGCCGGATTATTGAGCTGACGCTGCCGCCCCTGATCACCCATACCAGCCTGCATATGCCGGTGCATGTGGTACGCGGCAAAAGAGCAGGCCCGCGCCTGCTGGTGTGTGCTGCCCTGCACGGGGATGAGATCAATGGTGTGGAGATTATCCGCCGACTGGTAACCCACCCCGCTCTCGCCCAGATTCGCGGCGATCTGATTGCCATTCCTATCGTCAACATTTATGGCTTTATCCACCAGATCCGCTATCTGCCCGATCGGCGGGACCTGAACCGCAGCTTCCCCGGCTCGGAGAAAGGCTCCATGGCCGGTCGGCTTGCATACCTGTTTCTGCATGAGATTGTTGCCAAATGCACCCATGGCATCGATCTGCATACGGCAGCGATCCATCGCGACAATCTGCCGCAGATTCGCGCCACGCTCGATGATCCGGCAACCTGTCAGATGGCCAATGCATTCCCTGTGCCTATTCTGCTTGATGCGGCACTACGCCCGGGAACCATTCGCGAGGCCGCCGGCAAACTGGGCATACCGTGGCTGGTTTACGAAGCGGGCGAAGCACTGCGTTTTGATGAGGTCTCCATCCGGGCCGGTGTGCGCGGTATTATCCAGGTCATGCGCGAAATCGGCATGTTGCCCAAGCGCAAGACAAAAAACCCGTATATTCCGCAGGTGGCCAAGAACTCCTACTGGGTACGCGCAGCACAGAGCGGCATCTATCGCAGTCTGATGCCTATGGGTGCACAGGTAGCCAGAGGCGATGTACTGGGGCTGATTGATGACCCCTACGGCAGCTCCGATCTGCAGGTGCATGCGCCTGCAGCCGGCATTATTATCGGTCGGACCAATCTGCCACTGGTCTATGAGGGCGATGCCCTGTGCCATATTGCACAATTCAAACGCGCCGGCGATGCAGCCACGGTTGTCGAGGCGTTCCACTCCGAGTTTGAAGTTGTTTTAGACGACAGTATCGATGATGCCGATGCACCGATTCAGTAAAGCACTGCTGAATGCGTCAAACCATCAATACTGACACTGCTGCAGCAGCTGCCAGAGCCGCTCGCCAACAGGCCCCATCGGCTCACCCATACGCCTGAACAGATACATATCGATATCCAGCGCATCCAGCCCCTTGCCGGAGAGCGCCAGCAGGCGTCCGTCTGCCAGCTCATCATGCACACGATGGCGCGGCATGCGCCCCCAGCCGGCACCTGAAAGGATCATGCGTTTTTTCATATCGAAATCGTTGACCAGCCATTGCGGCGCCCCCTCCAGCACGCCGGCCGAACGTTTTGGTTGATTGCGGCTGGTATCGCGTACCACCACCTGCACATACGCTTCCAGATCGGACAGTGTGATTGCCGGATAACGAACTGCCAGCGGGAATTCGGTTGAGATCACCGGGATCATTTGCGTGGAGGTCAGACGTACCTGTTGCGCATATTCGACAGGAAAAAACTGTTCGGCAATGGCAAAATCGACGGCTTTCTCCTGCAGTCGCTCAAGCGTGCCGCCCATATTCTCGACCTGCAGACTCATGCGCGTAGCCGGTGCGGCCTGGGAAATCTGCTTGATCACATCCAGCACCTGCTCCACCGGAGCAATGGCACTGAGTGCAATCGAAATCTCGGTCTCTTCACCGCGGGAAAAATGGCGGGCGATACTGCTCATATCATCGCTGCGCGACAGAATACTGCGGGCCTTGCCATAGAGCACCTGCCCCTCCGGCGTCAGGAGCGGCCGGTAGCCCTTGCGATCAAACAGTGAGAGACCCAGCTCCTGCTCCAGGTTCTTCACGGCAATACTGATCGCCGACTGGCTGCGGAACAGCGCTTCGGCAGCGGCATGAAAGCCGCCCTTTTCCACCACGGCACAGAAGGCGCGCAACTGATCAAAAGTCATCGACAAAAACTAGATGATTCGATTTCTTAATCAAGACTATCTATTATTTATGCTTTTTATGAATCATCTGAAGTACCATCATTCCGTCACCCGCAGCGGGAATGTTAACCGGAGGTTGATCGAAGTGTTACGCAATACATCCACATCCTATGGTCTGGTTGCCATCGCCATCCACTGGGTGATGGCGATCACCATCTTCGCCATGTTCGCACTCGGCATCTGGATGACCGACCTCACCTATTATGACCGCTGGTACCATGATGCGCCGGAGATACACAAATCCATCGGCATGCTGCTACTGCTGTTGCTGCTCTTTCGCCTGCTCTGGCGACTGATCAACGAACGCCCGGCGCTGATGGGCTTGTGGTGGGAGAAGTTTGTCGCACTTGGCGTGCATCGACTGCATTATCTCTTGATGTTTACCGTCATGATCAGCGGCTACCTGATTCCGACAGCCGAAGGCGTTGGCATCACCATTTTCGACTGGTTCACGATACCTGCCACATTCACATTCGATAAGCAGCAGGCCGACTTGATCGGCACAGTGCATTGGGCCGGAGCATGGGCCATGATGGGACTTGCGCTGCTGCACGCCGGTGCCGCACTCAAGCATCACGTTATCGACAAGGACATCACGCTACTGCGTATGTTGGGACTATCCCGAAAAACAAAAGGAGAAACAAAATGAAACTGAAACAGCTGTTTGCAACACTGCTCATCACCCTGGCCTTTGCCCTGCCGGCTCAGGCTGCCGAAAACTATGCTTTTGATATCAAAGGGCAGCACGCCTTCATCGAATTCAAGATCAAACATCTGGGTTACAGCTGGATGATTGGCTCATTCAGGACCTTCGACGGCAGCTTCACCTATGATGAGCAGCACCCGCAAAACAACAAGGTCGACGTCACCATAGAAACAGCCAGCCTCGACACCAACCATGCCGAGCGTAACAAGCACCTGAGAAGCGCCGACTTCTTTGACGTCGAGCAGTTTCCGACCACCACATTCAACAGCACATCCTATGTGGCCACCGGCAAGGGTAGCGGCACACTGCACGGCACACTGAGCCTGCATGGTGTAAATAAAGAGATCGCCATCGAAGTCAGCCAGGTCGGCACCGGTGCAGACCCATGGGGCGGCTATCGTCGCGGCTTTGAGGGCCACACCACGCTGCACCTGTCGGATTACAACATGAAAAAAGCCGGCATGCTTGGCCCTGTGGCTGAAAACGTGGAACTGTTCCTCTCCATCGAAGGCATCCGCCAGTAACTTAATTTTTTCACCGCAGAGGACGCAAAGGAAAAGCAAACATAATGAAAATAGAGATTGAAGTTCTGGATGATGGGTGATTTATTCATCAGGGATACAAGAAACGCAAACAGGCCCATTCTCACCAATAGTATCCGGTTTTCCTTTGCGTCCTTTGCGGTCTAGAATATCAAGGGGAAAATATGTCTGAAGTAACGATAGCTGCAAAAAAACCGGCTGTGCTGGAGCTGGAACCCGGCACCTACTACTGGTGCGCCTGCGGCAGATCCGCCAATCAGCCGTTTTGCGATGGCTCGCATGAAGGCACAGGGTTCACACCCCGGGCCCTTGAGATCAGCGAAAAACAGATGGTCGCTCTGTGCCAGTGCAAGCACACAAAAAATCCGCCCTTCTGCGATGGTACGCACACCAAACCAGATGCGGGGTAGCCATGATCCGTGTACGAAAAGCCGATGCGCGCGGCCATGTCGAGCATGGCTGGCTGCATTCGCACCACACTTTCTCATTCGCCGATTACTATGACAGCGCACATATGGGCTTCTCGGTCCTGCGCGTGATCAATGATGATACGGTCGAACCGGGTAAGGGCTTTGGCACGCACCCACACAGGGATATGGAAATCATCTCCTACGTGCTGGAAGGTGAACTCGAGCACAGGGACTCCATGGGCCACGGCTCGGTCATTCGTCCGGGTGACGTGCAACGCATGAGTGCCGGCACCGGGGTGACGCACAGTGAATTCAATCCTAGCAGCAGCCAACGCACCCGTTTTCTGCAAATATGGATCATCCCGGACCGTCAGGGCCTGGCGCCCGGGTATGCGCAGCAAACCTTTCCGGATGCCCTTTTGAGCAATCACTTCCTCTGTGTGGCATCGGGGGATGGACGGGATGGCTCCATAACCATACATCAGGATGCACAGATCTATCTGGGTAAACTGCACGCTTCAAAGGCATCATTCACTGTTGCCGAAGGGCGTTGTGCCTATGTCCACCTGGCAAAAGGGAGCGTACGAATGAGTGGCAACGCACTGCAGGGTGGTGATGGCGCATACATTGACAGCGCCACGCAGTTAAACTTCGATCAGGCCAACGATGCGGAAGTCTTACTGTTCGATTTACCGATAAGGGAGAAATAAATGACCCAACAACGTATGAACGTACAGGCACCGATTGAGAGAATACTGGCCGAACGCTGGAGCACACGCGCTTTTGACCCGCAGAGACAGGTAAGCCATGAGCAGCTCGCCACTTGTCTGGAAGCGGCGCGCTGGGCGCCCTCCTGTTTCGGGGCGGAGCCATGGCGCTATGTCGTGGCCGATCGCTTTACCGACGCTGCCGCATGGCAGCAGGTCGTAGCCGGCCTTGCGGCGAAGAATCAGCTGTGGGCCAAGAGCGCACCGGTATTGATTGTCGCCGTTGCCGATCCGCTCTTTGCCCATAATGGCAGCGAGAACCGCTGGGCCGAATACGACGCCGGCCAGGCCACCATCTGCCTCTGCCTGCAGGCCGAAGCGCTTGGGCTGGCCACACATCAGATGGGTGGCTTTGACCCGGCACTGCTCAAAACAGCACTCGGCATTCCCGACGCACTGCATCTGATGAGCGTAACCGCACTCGGCTACGCCGGTGACATGGCTCTGCTTGATGAGAGTTTTCAGGCGGCGGAAAATGCAGCACGAACACGCAAGCCGCTCTCCGATATTGTCCGCAGTGGCCACTGGGAGCGGTCATTTCAGCCGCCGGCAGCAGCCGGTTGGGAGGCTCGCTATCAGGAGAGCAGCGTTGAGAGCCTGCCATGGTTCCATGCCACACTGGATGCCGATATCAGGCAAGCACTCGAGGCTCTTGGCCTGCGAGAGGGTGCGGCACTGGATCTGGGCTGCGGTCCGGGCACACAGGCGGTAGCACTGGCAAAACAGGGCTTTTCAGTGACAGCAAGCGATGTATCGTGGACGGCCGTTGAGACCACCAGAAAGCTGGCCGCTGCCGATGACGTACAGATCGCTTGCCATGTCGATGATATATTAAACTCACACCTTGCCACCCCGTTCGATCTGATCGTGGATCGCGGCGTATTCCACTGCTTTCCGGATGACTGCGACCAACAGACCTACCTGACCACCATCAGGCGCCTGCTGAAACCGGCAGGCATGTTACTGCTAAAGTGCTTCCACAAGGATGAGACCAGCGAAATGGGCCCGCCCGGTCGTTATGATGAAGCGGATATCCGCGGCTTGTTTGCCGATGGTTTTGAACTGGTCGAGGCGCGGGAGAGCCGCTTTGGCCCTGACGACGCTGCCGACGCGCCAAAAGCACTCTTCTGCATCATCAGGCGCACGCGTGAAACGCAAGGGAGCAGATAAATGAGATCTATACGAATCACGCTTATGGTGCTCAGCCTGCTGGCTCTGGCAGCCTGTACGCAGGAGCAGCAGAATAAAATCAGCCGCGTGGTGCAAAACTACACAGGCACAGACGGCGTGCTGGAGATCTATGCCGGCGACAAACTGGTCAAGCGCTTCATCCATATCGACAAGCTCTCCACCGCCATCAGCACCAGTGGCGATATTCCCCGCCCCTATCGCTTCGGCTATGGCATTCTGGATAGCAACCTGAATATGCAGGCCGATGCCGGTGAGAAGAAGGTCTACTTCGAGTTCAGTGACTATGCCACCAACTATATCTTTTTCGGGCAACCGTAGAAGCCAAGCGTAAAAGCTCATACCCGTTCAATGCAAGACAAGGAGAAAACATGACCGATCTGACCACACCAATGAAACTGGGAGCGCTTACACTGGCTAATCGCATGGCGATGGCGCCAATGACACGCAACCGCGCACCGGCAACCATCCCTACCCCGCTGATGCTTGAATATTATCAGCAGCGCGCCTGTGCCGGAGTGATCATTACCGAGGGTGCCCAGATCTCAGAGCAGGCAGTCGGCTACCCTGCCACACCCGGCATCTATACTGATGAGCAGGTAGACGGCTGGCGCAGCATCACCGATGCCGTACATACCAAAGGCGGCGCCATTTTTGTGCAGCTATGGCACTGCGGCCGGGTATCCCACCCCGATTTTCACGGCGGTGAACTACCGGTTGCCCCCAGCGCCATCCGGCCGGCGGGTCAGGCATTCACCTATGAAGGGCTGAAGGATTTTGTCACCCCGCGTGAGCTGGCACTGGGTGAGCTGCCCGGCATCATTGAGAAGTATCGTCATGCAGCAGCCTGTGCCATAGCGGCAGGATTTGACGGCGTCGAGATTCATGCCGCCAACGGCTACCTGCTCGACCAGTTCCTGCGTGACGGCAGCAACAACAGAACAGACATCTACGGCGGCAGCATCGAAAACCGTACCCGCCTGTTGCTGGAGGTCACCGCAGCGGTATGCAACGAGATCGGGGCAGAGCGTGTCGGCGTGCGCATCTCACCGGTGAACGGCTTCAACGACATGCACGACTCCGACCCGCAGGCGCTGTTCAATCATGTCGCCACCGCACTCTCGGTACTGAAACCGGCCTACCTGCATGTGGTCGAGGTATCGATGACAGGCGACGCCGACAGCGCCGTCGATATGCAGCAGATCCGCAGTCGCTTTGCCGGTTGTTATATAGCCAACGGGGGCTACGACAAGGCACGCGGCAATGCCGTCCTCGCCACAGAAGCGGCCGACATGGTTGCCTACGGGGTTCCGTTCCTCGCCAATCCCGATCTGCCCGAACGTTTCAGGCAGGATGCCGCACTCAACACAGCGGATCAGGCCAGCTTCTACGGCGGTGATGCCAGCGGCTACACCGATTATCCGTTTCTGCATGCAGTCTCATAGCACGAATCCTCCGGCACTCCGGTCAGGTGTCCACCTGCACCTGACCATGGTTGCCGCCCTGTTGTCCATGCTGGGGCCGTTCACTATCGATACCTATTTACCATCGTTTCCCGATATCGAATCAGCCTTCTCGGTCAGTCGCGCTGTCCTCTCCCAGAGTCTGGGCATCTATCTGGTCGCCTTCGCTGTTTCGACCCTGTTTTGGGGACCGCTGGCTGATCGCATCGGGCGTCGCCCGGTCATGATGATCAGCCTGACCATCTACACGCTTGCATCTGTCGGCTGCGCCATGGCCGCCTACATCGACAGCTTCCTGCTGCTGCGTCTGCTGCAGGGGCTGGCCGCCAGTGGTGGTTTTATTGCCGGGCGCGCCATGATCCGCGATGCGCACGATGCAGCTTCGGCACATCAGGCCATGGCTCAGGTCATGTTGCTCTTTGCCCTGGCGCCGGCCATTGCACCGGTTCTGGGCGGATGGCTGCACGATCAGTTCGGCTGGCACAGTGTCTTCTGGTTCCTTAGCGGTTTCGGGGCCCTGCTGATGCTGCTGGTTGCCTTTATCCGTGAAACGCTGACCAAAACGCAGCGCCACTCTTTTCATCCCGCAGCAGTCATTCAGGTCTATAAGCGTATGATGATCAACGGGCACTTTCTCCGACTTGTGCTGACGCTGGCATTCACTTTCGCCGGTCTGTTCCTCTATATCGCCGGGGCACCCTCGCTTATCTATGATTTTCTCGGCCTTGGCAGCAGCGACTTCAGCCTGCTCTTCATCCCGATGGTAGGCGGCATCATGATTGGAGCGGTCATCTCCAGCCGTATGGTTCATCATTACACCAGCACGCGCATCATCGCCATCGGCATGGGGCTCATCATCGCTGCCGTGGTGATGAATCTGCTGCAAGCACTCTTTATGGACGTGCATCTGCTCTTCATCATCGGCCCGCTGGTTATGTATGCACTGGGACTGGCCATGGTGATGCCCGGCCTCACCATACTGGCTCTGGACTGCTTTCCCGACAACCGGGGAGCGGCTGCCTCCGTGCAGGGTTTCCTGCAAATGGCGATCAGCGCATGCGTGGCCAGCATTGCTGTGCCGCTACTGCACAGTGCACAACTCTATTTCGTGCTGGGACAGGGACTGTTTCTGATCATTGCGCTGGCATTATGGTTTCACGTGGCGCGCCAATTACACAAAGACAGACAAGCGCAGGCCTCTGCGTTAACAGCTGTATAACAGGAGTTTGCAATGGGCGTGATGATGGATGGTCACTGGGAAATTGATGACGGGCGCTGGGCGGCAAAAGACGGTCAGTTTCATCGTGCCGAATCAACATTTCACTGCCCGTTCAGCGACGGTGGTTTCACAGCCGAGAAGAACCGCTATCGCCTGTACGTATCACTGGCCTGTCCGTGGGCACACCGCACCCTGATCATGCGCAAGCTCAAGGGACTGGAGTCCATCATCCCGGTCACAATCGTGCACCCGCACATGCTGGAGAACGGCTGGCAGTTCGACACACCCGAGCCGCTCTACGGCTTCACTCACCTGCACCAGCTCTACAGTCTGGCCGATCCGCACTACTGCGGCCGGGTAACTGTCCCTGTGCTGTGGGACAGACAGCAGCAGACAATTATCAGCAACGAATCGGCCGAGATCATCCGCATCTTCAACACTGCCTTCAATGCACTGACAGCAGATACAAGCGACTATTATCCCGAGCCGCTGCGCGCAGAGATCAATACCATCAACAGCTATATTTACGATAACATCAATAACGGCGTCTATCGCTGCGGTTTTGCCACAACGCAAGCCGCCTACGACGAGGCATTTGACGCGCTCTTCGCCGCACTCGACCGCGTGGAAGCAAAGCTCGCCGCCCAGCGCTATCTGGTCGGCAATTGTATCACCGAAGCGGATATCCGCCTGTTCACCACACTGATTCGCTTCGATGCCGTCTATGTCGGTCACTTCAAATGCAATCGCAACCGCATAGTCGATATGCCCAACCTGTCAAACTACCTGCGCGATATCTATCAGCAGCCGGGCATTGCAGAGACAGTGAGTCTTGAGCATATCAAGCAGCACTATTATTACAGCCATGCATCCATCAACCCAACGCGTATCGTGCCGAATGGCCCGGCTATGGATTTCGATGGAGCACATGATCGAGCGCGGTTTTCATCATGAGTATCACAATGGTAAGCAGCATATCCGTACCCGAAGGCGATGGTGTGATCGTCAAGCGACTGATGCCGGTGGCCGGCTTGCGTAACTTCGACCCGTTCGTGTTGTGGGATCATTTCAATATCGCCGGCGGCGGCTTCCCCGATCACCCGCATCGCGGCTTTGAGGCCATCACCTACCTGTTCGACGGTGGCATGCGACACACCGATAACCTGGGTAATAGCGGTACGATACACGGCGGTGGCGCGCAGGCGTTTACTGCCGGTCGCGGCATGGTGCACTCGGAGTTTCCGGACGGGCATGCACACGGCATCCAGCTGTGGATCAATCTGCCGCAACGGCTCAAAGGTATGGATGCCGCCTACCGACAAGCAGAAGCAAGCAGTATTCCCGAGCACTCCGCCCATGGCGTGACGATTCGCACCATTGTCGGCGACAGGAGCAGCATCACCCTGCAGACGCCGGTCGAATATCTGGAGATCAGCATGCATGCGGGCAGCTCACTGCAGCGCGCTGTTCCGACCGGCTTTCGCGGCTTCATTTACGTCATTGAAGGGGAGATTACGATCAACGGTGATCCTGTAGCCAACGGCTATGCCGCCTTTGTCGAAAGCACGCCGACGCTGTCGATAGAGAGTACGGACTCTGCCCGCCTGATGTGGTGTTTCGGCAAGCCGCATCATGAACCGATTTTCCAGCATGGTCCCTTTGTCGATTAGCAAAAAAAAGAGGCCGGTTTACACCGGCCTCTGCGAAAAGTAGGAACGAGCAGAATCAGGCATGATTCTGCAGATGCTTGCTCATCTGGTTCAGTCTGCCCAGATCAACAATCTGTGCATGCAGTGATTCTGCCTGTTTGAGTACAAATGTCGTACCACCGCGATGCTTAACTTCGGTATGTTTACGAGCATCGGCGCCGTACTTCTTTTCTACCGCATCCAGATATGTAGTGATTGCTTCGTGAATTGCCATAGTGGCCTCCTGTGCTGTTCATGTGGGGATAGTCTGTAGCAGTGGCGTGACAGCGTCATGACAGTGACATTAGAATTTCTTTATAAACACGTAAATAGCCCTTTATTTTCGGTATTTTGCGTGATCCACGTCACACTTTATCCGATCATATGGTTAACTATCCTTACAGCGGGCCCGCCAACCACGATGAACATCATGATTGCATGCAACTGCTCCACAGTGATGCGTCACAGCCTCACCGGATAGCGACAACAGTATAAACAAGGTACTTTTTCCGATATATTGGCACTGTATTTGCGTAATAAATCAGCACCTGCTACAGGGAAGCTGACACATAGGTAAGGTGACATTGGGAAGGTTAACAAGACTGCTGATCGGGGCTTTATGGCTCATCGCCCCCGCTCTGGCCTCTGCAAACGAGACTAATGCATCCGACTGGCTGGAACAGGGCTGGCAACTTATAGAGCAGAACCGGCCTGAAGAGGCAATGGATGCATGGCAAAACGGCATAAACCAGCTACCTGACAGACAACTGCTGGGCTCACTCGGCCTGTTTAGCGAATTCAGCAATGCGCTGGAGCAGCTGAAGCTTGCAGGGAAAGAGGAACGGGCTATCATTATTCATGATCACGAAAACCATCACACTTATATGGTCCTTACAGCTCAACCTGTCGCCAGAGATATCCACCAGCGTCAGATCCAGCTCTCTTCACTCAAACAGAAGATCGGCATGCACGGAAAGCTTCTTGCCAACAATGCAGGCCGGTTCAAAGCCCCGTTACTGCACAAAACCCCTGATGCACCATCGGCCAGCAATAAGAGCAGCACGGCAAAGCAGCAGGCTGAGCCCGAAGCTTCAGCCTTGAAGCAGAGCGTGCTGGTAGAGGCACAAGCTCTCTCCAGGGAGCAGAAATCGCGGATAGAGGTCACGGCCATCAACAAACAGGCTCGGGCTGATGCAGATGAAGCAGCCATCAAATTGAAAGCCGCAGAAGAGGCCGCTGCCGCGGCCACAACACTGAAAGCTGCAGCCATAGCTGAAGCTGCTGCGATAAGGCAAAAGGCGCATGCCGAGGCTCTAACCATCAAACAACAGGCACAGGCTGAAACAGTCGCCACAGTCATGAAACTGAAATCTCAGACCGCAGCAGAGGTCGCTGCTATGAAACAGACTGCTGAAGCGGAGGCATCCGCAATCCGGGAGCAGGCCCGCAAAGAAGCTGCCGGCATAACATTGAGTGCTCAGACAGAAGCCAGAACAGCAGCATTAAAGCTGAAAACAGCGATGGAAGCAGAAGCCGCAAATATAAAACGGCAAGCTCAGCTGGATGCATCTGCAAGAAAACAACAGAGAGCGGCCGATGACAATACGGCGGCCATGACACTGAAAGCAGAGGCAGCCGCAGAGGCCTCTGCGATGAGAAAAAAAGCTGAAGCAAAGGCATCGCTCATCAAACAACAGGCTGAAGCAGCAGTCGCAGCCATGCGAGTACAGGCCGAAGCAGACATCGCCGCCATGAAACAGCAAGCCGAAGCCGACAGCATGAAACAGATGGCCATGACCGAAGCGACTACGGTTGCCCTGAGTCAGAAGAGCCATGCAGAAGCCGTGGCCATGAAACAGCAGGCTGAGGCAGAGGCTGCGGCAATAACGCAGCGGGCGAAGGCAGTGGAGACAGCAGCCGCAGTCAAACTGAACGCTGCGCAAGAGGCCCGGGCCGCAGTTATAAAACTGCAGGCCGAGGCATCCGCAATCAAGCAGCAAGCAGCGGCAAATGCAGCAGCTCAGGCAATCGAGCTCAAGACTCAAGCTCAAACAGAAGCGTTGAAAATCAGGCAACAGGCTACAAGCGAAACCAAGGCAATAAAACAACAGGCACAAGCTGAGGCGGAGGCGATCCGGCAGCAGGCGCAGGCAGATGCCACCGCTTCAGCCATAAAGCTGAAAGATCAGGCCAGGGCAGCAATCGCTGCCATGCGGCAACAGGCCGAAGCCGACAACACAAAGCAGCTGGCTGCAATCGCAACAAAAGCGGCAGCGTTGCAACAGAAACATCAGGCAGAAGCCATCGCTATAAAACAGCAGGCTGAGGCAGAAGCGGCGGCAATAAAACAACAGGCATTGGCACAAGCCGCACTTCTGGCCCGGGATGCACGAACAAAAGCCGCTGAAGATGCTGTCAAGTTGAAGGCTCAGGCAGAAGCAGAAATCGCCGCCATGAAACTAAAAGCTGAAGCCGAGAACACAAAGCAGATAGCTATCACCCAAGCAGCAGCGGCTGCCCTGAGTCAGAAGAGCCATGCAGAAGCCGTGGCCATGAAACAGCAGGCTGAGGCAGAAGCTGCAGCAATAACGCGGCGGGCGAAGGCAGCGGAGAAAGAAGCCGCAACCAAGCTGAACGCTGCGAAAGAGAGCCATGCCGCAGCGATAAAACTGCAGGCCGAGGCATCCGCAATCAAGCAGCAAGCAGTGGAAAATGCAGCCGCTCTGGCAACCTCACTGCAACATAAGCCTCAAACCGAAGCGTTGCGGCTCGGGCAACAGGCCGCAAGCGAAGCCAAGACCATCAAGCTACAGGCACAAGCTGAGGCGGATGCAATCAGAGAGAAAGCACAGGCGGAAGCCACCAAAGTCATACTGCATGCGCAGGCAGAAGCAGCAGATGCGGCGGTCAAACTAAAAGCGCAAGCCGAAGCAGAAATCGCTGCCATGCGCCTGAAAGCCGAGGCCCGTGCTGCATCCATCAAGCAACAGGCCGTGGCAGATGCAGCAGCTCAGGCAATCAAGCTCAAACATCAGTCACAAACAGCAGCGCAGAGCCTCAAACAGCAGGCAACAAGCGAAGCCGGTGCAATAAAGCAACAGGCTCAAGCTGAGGCTGAGGCGATCCGGCAGCAGACGCAGGCCGATGCCAACGCTTCAGCTATAAAACTGAAAGCCCTGACCGTGGCAGAAATTGCTGCCATGCGACAACAAGCCGAAGCCGACATAAAAAAGCAGATGGCCATGATTGATGCAAATGCAGCCGCGCTACAGCAGAAACATCAGGCAGAAGCAGCTGCCATCACGCAGAAGGCCGAGGCAGAAGCTGCAGCAATAAAACAGCAGGCGATGACGGATGCAGTAGAAACAGCCAACAAGCTGAAAGATGAGGCCTCTTCCATCAAACAGCATGCATTGGCGGATGCCGCAGCCCTGACACAGGGTGCCCGAACAGAAGCCGCCAATGACGCCATCAAAGCGAAGACCCGGGCAGAAAGCGAAGTTGCCGCGATAAAACTAAAAGCCGAAGCTGACAACAGGAAACAGGCCGCAGCGATCAAGGCAGAGGCCGTCGCCATCACGCAGAAGGCAGAAATCGAAGCTGCGGCAATAAAGCAACGGGCGATGACGGCTGCAACAGCAGCCGCAGCCGCCATCAAACAACAGGCAGAAGCCGAAATTGCGACCATACGCCAAAAAGCGGAAGCCGACAGCAGCAGGCAGATGGCCGTGATCAAAGCTACAACGACAGCCCTGAGCCTGAAAAAACAGGCAGAAGCCGCCACGATCAAACAGCAGGCTGAGGCGGAAGCTGCGCAAATAAAACAGCAAGCGATGGCGGATGCTGCAGAAGCAGCCGTCAAGCTTAAGGCCGCAAAAGAGGCTCATGCCTCAGCCATAAAAATGAAAGATGAGGCATCTGCAATCAAGCAGCAGGCGCAGGCGGAAGCTGCCAATATCATACTGCATGCAGAGGCAGAAGCAGCAGGCGCGGCCGTTAAATCAAAAGCTGATCATGAAGCAGAGTTCGCTGCCATGCGCCTGAAAGCCGAGTCCCTTGCTTCATCCATCCGGCAACAGTCAGTAGCAAATGCAGCAACGCTGGCGATCAAACTGAAGGATCAGTCTCAAAGCGAAGATTTGAAGCTACGGCAACAGGCTACAAGCGAAGCCAGCGCCATAAAACAACAGGCTCAAGCCGAAGCGGATGCCATAAGAGAACAGGCGCAGGCAGCAGCCACCGCATCAGCCATACAACTGAAAGCTCAGGCACAGGCAGACATTGCTGCCATGCGACAAAAAGCCGAAGCCGACAGCCTGAACGAGCGTACGCAACTGAAGCTTAAGGGCCAGGCAGAAGCTATGGCTATCACGCAGAAGGCCGAGACAGAAGCGGCGACAATCAAACAGCAGGCGCAGGCATATGCAAAAGCAATAACCGCCAAACTGGCAGCTGCCGACAAGACCAATGCCGCGGCCCTTGCGCTGAAAACAGAGGCTGCAGCCATCAAACAGCGGGCATTGGCCGAGGCCAACGCCATCACACTGCATGCGCAGGCACAGGCCGCCGCTGATCTCATGCTGCTGAAGGCTCAGGCAGAATCAGAAACCGCTGCCATGCGACAAAAAGCCAAAATAGACATTGCATCCATGGTGCAGAAGAGCACGAAAGCGGCGGCCGATGCAGAGGCGGATGCAATCCGGTTGCAGGCCAGAAGCACTGAAGATGCCGCACTCATGAGAGAGCAGGCAGCGATTGAGGCTTCATCCATAAAACAGAGGGCCCGGGTAGATGCGAAGTTCTCCACCATGAAGCTGATAGCACAAGCCAAAGCAGAGGCCACGGCTATAGCGCAAGCAGCCAGAACCAAAGCATTGAGCTTACAGAATGCCAGCCCTGCCACTGTGAAGAGAGACCAGACAGCTCATGCTTCTGCCATCAAGCAACAGACAAAAGCCGAGAGCCCCTCGCTAGCACTGCCCGTGCTGGCAACAGTTGAGCCTAGCAACAGCGAAATGCCGACCCTCAAGCCTGCACAGGCACAGCAGGCGACAAACGCCGTCATGGTTCAACCACAGGAGCAGCCAGCCGGCTTTGTCTGGCCCACTGCAGACATTGCATCGAACATGCAAAGCAGACAGCTATCCGTGGCAGAGTGGATTTACGACGGCTGGCAGTACAGTGACCAGCAGCGGTATAAAGAGGCCCTTGATGCCTGGCAACGCGGCCTTAACAGCATGACCGATGCACAGCTGCTGGCTACATTAGGCGCCTACTCCATGCTGGAAAATGCGATTGAACAGCTGCAACAGATCGGGCGTGATCAGAAAGTGTTTATTGTCCGCTCCAATATGAATGGCCGGGATATCTATTATGTACTCTCCGCGCGTCAGGTACCTGCCGATATAGGCGAGCGACAGGTGAAACTGGCATCGCTTAAAAAAGCTGCCGGCATTACCGGGAAACTGCTTGCCTGTGAAAGCGGCAAATTCAAATCCACGCTCACACCCAGAGCACCTGCAGCTCCCGATCTGCTGACCGCTAGCGAGCCGCAATCGTTCACGATCAACCGCTTTGATTTGAGCGGCAACAAACTGTTATCAACCGATTTCATCCTGATCAACCTCAGGGAATACTACGGTGATGGCCGTACCATCAGGGACATAAAGCGGATCAAGCGCGATGTTATCAACCTTTACCATATGTCCGGATATTCAAAGGTGAAGGTTAATCTTGTGCAGCTGGCACTGAATGAAACAGTCACAATCCAGATTGATGAATAAACAGCTTGCAAGCCGGCAGAGCTCGTCATGCAGTGTAGCGCATGGTGTTCACAGCTAAAGCCTGCATATGCCGTTTTGCATGACTCATGCTATGCTGGCGCCTTGATCGAATCACCGCGGAGGGAGTCCCATGACCGATAAAAAATCATACGAAGGCAAGCAGATTACCATCTGCTTCGATGCAAAACGCTGCTTCGGAGCAGGAAAATGTGTCAAAGGGCTGCCTGATGTATTTCGCGTCAACACTGCAGGACCATGGATTCATCCTGATGCAGCCAATGCCGATGCACTGGCCGCACTGTGCGACACCTGCCCTTCCGGCGCATTGACCTACAAACGCACGGACGGCGGAGCGGATGAAACGAAACCGGAAATCAACACCATCACCATCGAGGATGACGGGCCGCTAAGCGTGCATGCCGATTTCACCCTGAACCATGAGGATACAGGCTGCTATCGCGCCGCCCTGTGCCGCTGTGGCGCTTCCAAAAACAAACCCTGGTGTGATGGCGCCCATAGCGATGCCGGATTCCAGGACAGTTGCAGCAAACCGGTGGTGGCAACGCCATCAAGCCAGCCGCGTGGGCTGCCTGTTAATATTCAGGCATTCACCAATGGTCCGCTGCTGATCGAAGGGCCATGTGAAATTCGCAATCATCAGGGTGAGCCGGTGATCTACACCGAACGCACGGTGTTGTGCCGCTGCGGTGCCTCGAAAAACAAGCCCTGGTGTGATGCCTCGCATGCAGCCATCGGTTTCAAGGCCGAGTAGGCCCGGGAGAGATCGGGCTCACTACACGCCCGTCACCACACGCCTGACCACATCGTGCAGTTTATCCATCGTGTAGGGTTTGGTCAGAAAGCCCGCAGGCTGGCAGCTATCGTCCAGCACACTGTCGGCATCATAACCGGATGACATCACCACCCTGATATCGGGCCGTACCTCACGCAGCAACTTCATGCATGCGACCCCGTCCATATCCGGCAAGGTCACATCCAGCAGCACACAATCAAATAACGGATCACGCTGGAAAATATCCACCGCCTCCTGTCCACCGGAGGCCGCGACGACCTGCAGGTCGAGCTTCTTCAGCATGCGCCCCGCCACATGCAGCACATCGGGATCATCATCAACCAGCAGCACCCGTCCGCTAAAGAGGTGCGGCGATACTGGCTCCGAAACGCTTTCATCCGGTGCACTGGCGTCACAGCACGGAAACCAGACATGCATGGATGTACCCTCGCCGATACGGCTCTCCACCTGCAACGCGGCCCCATGAGTATTCAGTATGCCGACAATGGCACTCAAGCCCAACCCGCGGCCGGTGAATTTGGTGGTAAAGAATGGATCGAATATCCGCTCCAGCACATCGGCATCCATACCGATACCGTTATCTTCGACGCTGAGTATAGTGTAATCACCGGGCTGCAAAAGCGTGCCGACAAAGTGACCTGCGGGGATCTGCTGCACATGCCTGTAACGTACCGCAATGCGGATATCGCCATGGCCGGCAACAGGTATGGACTCCGAGGCATTAATCAACAGGTTCAACAAAACCTGAGACAGCTGTCCCCTGTCGGAGAAAATCGGCTTCTCCTCGGGGTCAAAGGCAAAGCTCAGCGATAGCCCCTTTCCTGCCGACACATGCAACAGGCTATCCAGCTCTTCGATCAGATTGCGCAGCAAAAAGCGCTCCGGTTTCATCGGCCCTTTACCGGCGTAGGCCAGCATCTGTCTGCACAGGCCTGCGGCTGTGCAGGTTGCCCGATCCACGGTATCCAGTGATTCCAGCATATCCGCAGACAACCCCTCTTCCAGCTTGATCAATTCAATGCCGCCCTGAATGGCCGTCAACAGGTTATTAAAATCATGTGCATACCGCCCGCCAGAACCCCCAGCGATTCCAGCCGTTGCCCATGCTGAATCTGGTACTCAAGGTCTCGCTGCTCAGCCTGAGCCTTGAGCTGGGCACTCACATCAATGGCAAACCCGACCAGGCCGCTTGTCGGACCATGCGCCGCAGGCAAGGGGATCCGGATCATATCCAGCGTCCGCATCACACCATCCGCACACTCGATCACCTCCCGCGAACAGGAGGGGGCATCACTGTTCAGGCAAGCCTGATCCAGCATCCGGGCCTTGGCAGCTAAAGGCTCCGGCAGCAATTGGCTGTAGTCAGCAGCCAGCCGCGCCTCGGCTTCGCTGATACCGCACCAGTTTACCCAGGTACGATTTAAAAACTGGATATGGCGCTCACCATCAACCATCCATATGCCAATGGGCGAATGATCCAGAATCACCTGCAACCGCTGCTGCTGTTGTGCCAGCGTAAAACAGGATTCACTGAGCTGAGACTGACGCAGCTCCAGTTGTGACTTGTAAATATGTGCCAGCAACCAGTAGAACATGACGGCCGCAGTCAGGCAGAACAGCTGCTCTGCTGAATAAGGTGAATCCAGCCAGCCGGCCATGTCCAGCCCGGCAATGAGCGCCAGCTCGAACAGAAAAAAAGCCACCCAGTAACGGGCCCTGGCAGCAGCCTGAACAAAATAGGCTACAAACGGGTAACCGGCCACCCAATAGATGCCGGTATCATAAAGACTCTCCAGCAATACAAGCGATGAGAACAGCACCACAGCTGCCAGCATCAGCACATACTCAATAGCAACCAGCGAGGCTCCGCGACGGATCAGCTGCCAGGTCACAAGCATGACAGCTGCCAGCAACAGCTCTACCGTGGCCAGCGCATAACAGCAGCCCAGCATCAGATGCAGCATGCTGAAAAAGACCAGGGCAATGGTGCTGGAGAGGTAAACCCATGCCATCAATTTCCGACGGTGGGCAAATACGGATTCGGCATGCTTATCTGATAAGTGAAACATGGTCAGACTTATAAGTCGAAAAGCTGATTTCAGCAAGCAAATAAGCATATCATGCTGCTTGCCAGCAAGGTGATTAGGCGTAGTTTTCATGCATAGCCTGAATCTTTTGCGTTGTATGCTGAGCGTATCATTGAGGTGGCGCGGATGCATTGAAGGAGATGAGATGCCTATTTATGAGTACCGTTGCAAGGCATGTGAAGGCAAGTTTGAAGCCCTGGTGCGCAACAGCGACGAATCCGTAAGCTGTAAATATTGCGGCAGCATTGAACTGCAGAAATTGATCTCCGCGCATGCCATTGGCACTGGCGCCCCGGATACAGCCTGTCATCGCGCCCCATGCTCACCCCGCCCGGCCTGTGGTGCAGGCGGTTGTGCGGGCGGTTTCTGATGAGCAGCAAGGCATCCCTGTTTGATCTGGTTGGCGGCCTGCCTGTGCTGGAGGCCGTGCATAAACGCTTTTACGATAAAATGTATGCCCACCCCTGGCTGGGAACGTTTTTCAAAGGTCACGATCAGCGGGCGATTGAGTTGCGCCAGACCCAGTTTATGGGCTGGAAGATGGGCGGTGAGATAAACTACCCCGGCATGGAGCTGGAGCTCGCGCATCGACGCATGTATATCACATCTGAGCAGCTGGAGTTGCGTCAGGCCATACTGCGTGAATCACTGCAGGAGGAGTATCTGCCGGCAGCGCTGATCAAGCGCTGGTTGAAAATTGATGCTGCCTTCTGGAGTCACATCAAAAATGATTCCTTGGCCTCTTTTCAGCAGATCGACCTGAAATATGAACAACCATTGATTGTACCGAATCCCCATGCTTAAGTAGCACCGGATACCATGGAGGTTCCCAGATGAGCACCTGTTTTACGTTGACCTTGCTGCAGTCATGCCATGCAGCATAACCCCCCTTTATCCCTGTCGATTGCATTGCCGCAGTGGTCCGGGCAGATCAAGCTCGGCGAGGCCTACACCTCTGCCGAAGCACGCATGCAGCTGGCCATAACGCTGTCGCGCATGAATATCGAACAGGCCACGGGCGGCCCGTTTGGCGCGGCCGTGTTTGATATGCAGACGCATGCACTGCTGTCGGTCGGTATGAATCTGGTGGTATCCGCCAACTGCTCCATGGCACATGCGGAGATGGTTGCCATCAGCTGCGGCCAGCAGCGACTGGCATGTTTTGATCTCGCTGCCGGAGCCGCACATTACGAACTGGTCACCAGTTGTGAGCCATGTGCGATGTGTTTCGGAGCCATTCCCTGGTCCGGTATCCGCCACCTGGTTTGCGGCGCCAGAGATAGCGATGCCCGCGCTATCGGCTTTGATGAGGGACCGAAAATGGCCGACTGGCAAGCGGCGCTGGCAGCGCGCGGCATCAGCGTTGAAACGGATCTGTGCCGGGAGGATGCCGCTGCCATCCTGCAACGTTACGCACGCGATAACGGCACCATCTACAATGGTCGGCAGGAGTGAGCAGAGGCACTCCGAATCCGGATGTTCTACGCTCTGCTGACGATGATATGTCAGACCGGCCTGCCATCACCATCGGCAAACTGGCTGGTAAGCACAACCGGCAGCGGCACCACAGCCTGCCACAGGCCATGGTCTCATGGATATGGTAAGCTTGGGCATGCGGCGCAAAAGAGACACATGGTTCACACATCTGCTGTTGGGGCTACTCCTACTGCTCCTGCCTGCCGCAGCATATGCGAACGAGCAGCTCTCCCTGCAGTTGAAGTGGAAACATGCGTTCCAGTTTGCCGGTTTTTATATGGCTCTGGAGAAAGGCTACTATGCTGAACGGGGGCTGGATGTCAGCCTGATTGAAGGCGGGCCAAACAAGAGTCCGATCGACTACGCCCTTAACGGGGAGGGTCATTACGGCATCACCGATACCGGCGTGGTGCCGGCGCGTGCCGGCGGCAAACCGGTTATAGCGCTGGCAGCTATTTTCCAGCACTCGCCGCTGGCGCTGGCCGTGAGAAAGGATTCAGGCATCCGCGACTTTGCCGATCTCAAAGGCAAACGGGTGATGATGCAAGCGGACAACATGGATACCGTGATCCTTGCCGCACTGAAAAAAGCCGGCATCGGCGCGGCGGATTTCACACGTCAGAATACCAGCTTCAACCTGCAGGACCTGATTGATAACAACACCGATGCCTTCAGTATCTATCAGACAGATCAACCGCACCAGCTCAAAGAGATGGGCATCGCCTACCGCATCCTTCTCCCCGCCGATGAGGGTATCGATTTTTACGGTGATGTATTGATCACCTCGCATGATGAGATCAAAAAGCATCCGGCACGCGTGCAAGCCTTCGTTGACGCCAGCTTGCAGGGCTGGGACTACGCCCTGAATCACATCGATGAGACCATTGATGTGATTATGCAGCAATACAACAGCCAGAAACTCTCCATAAGCCAACTCTATTTCGAGGCATCCACAACCAGTGATATGGTACTCAGGGATGTGGTGCGCCTCGGTTATATGAGCGAGCCGCGCTGGCAGAAAATCACTGACACCTATGCACAACTGGGTCTGATCAGGAACGACTTCTCCGTATCAACACTGCTCTACAAACCCGAACCGGCCTTTACCGACTTCCTCAAGCAGTACAGCTGGCAGCTGGCGGTCTTCGGGCTTATTGCTCTGCTGCTGATTTTCGCACTGCAAACCACCCTGCTCCGGCGCATGGTGCACAGCCGCACCGAAGCACTGTCGGAGAGTGAAACACGTTTCAGAACGCTGGTAGCCAACCTGCCGGGTATCAGTTACCGCTGCCGCTGTGACGATAAGCGGAGTATGGATTTTATCAGTGATACCATAGAGAGCGTTGCCGGTTATGCCGCCGATGATTTTTATCATAACAGTGTCCGTTCATTCAACAGTATCATCAATCCGGATGATCGCAGCCGGGTGCAGCAGGCAATCATGGATGGCGTACGGCAGCAACGCAGCTATGCCATTGAATACCGCATCAGATGCGCTAACGGGCAAATGCGCTGGGTACAAGAGCAGGGGCAGCCCGTATTCGACCGGCAGGGCGCACTCGTCTGGCTTGATGGCAATATCTTCGACATCACCGAGCGCAAACAGGCAGAAAAGCTGAGAGAGTCCACCGCTTCCATTCTGCAGATGGTGGCCAGCGACAAGCATCTGACCGCAGTTTTCGAAGCGATTATCCGCACCTATGAAAGCCGCTACCCGGGCATGAAGGCATCCATTCTACTGCTCAGGGATGGGCATCTGTTCAAGGGAGCCGCGCCGAATCTGCCGGATGCATACAATGCTGCCATCGAAGGTCTGGCCATAGGCCCGATGGTCGGCTCATGCGGTAGCGCGGCTTATCACAAGCAACGCACCATTGTCGAAGACATCGAGCACGATCCGCGCTGGGCACCCTATACGGATCTGGCCCTGCCACTGGGTCTGCGCGCATGCTGGTCCGAGCCGTTATTCAGCTCCACCGGGGAAGTACTCGGCACCTTTGCCATGTACTATGATCACCCCTGCAAACCGGGGCCGAATGAAGTCAGCGACATTGCCAGTGCGGCAAAGCTGGCCGGCATGGCCATAGAGCGGGAACAGAATCTGGCACAACTCAAGAAACTCTCGCGTGCCATCGAGCAGTCCGGTGAAGTCATCACCATTACCGACAAACATGGCGTCATTGAGTATATCAACCCTGCCTTTACCGCCATCACCGGCTTCACCATGGCAGAAGCCATCGGCAAAATACCGCACCTGACCCGCAGTGACGGGAGCGTCGTCAAACAGATGCAGGAGACGCTGGATCGGGGTGAGACATGGCAGGGTAAAATCACCGAACGGAAGAAGGATGGCTCCCTCTATCCGGCCATGCTGACCGTATCACCTATCCGCGATGAAGAGGGTGAAATCAGCCATTATATCAGCGTACATGAAGATTTAAGTCAGCTGCAGCAACTCGAGGGGCAGTTTCAGCAGGCGCAGAAGATGGAATCCATCGGCACGCTGGTTGGTGGCATTGCCCACGATTTCAACAACACGCTGGCTGCCATGCAGGGAAATCTCTATCTGGCCAGACAGCATGTAGATCCGCAGTCGCCGGCCCGCAGCAAGCTGGAGAACATGGAGAAGCTGGGCGCCCATGCCGCCGAAATGATACAACAGCTGCTCACCTTCGCCCGCAAAGGTATTGTCAGTATGCAGCCGGTTCAGCTGAACCACTTTATCAGGGAAGCGTTCAAGCTGGCGGCCCATACTATTCCGGAGCATATCGAATCTAGCTGCGAGATCTGCGATGAGCCGCTGATCGCCGAGGCCGATGCAACCCAGTTGCAGCAGATTTTGCTCAACCTGCTGAATAATGCGCGCAGTGCTGTGAGCGGCAAGCCTGAACCCCGCATTAACTGCTCACTGAGTATGTTCACAGCCGATCAGCTCTTCAGGCAGCGTCACCCCGATCTGCAGGGAGAGCAGTTCGCCCATATATGCGTATCGGATAACGGCATCGGCATTCCCGAGATGATTCAGGATAAAATATTCGAACCGTTCTTCACCACCAAAGGCGTTGGCGAAGGCAGCGGCCTGGGTCTCTCCATGGTCTATGGCGCGGTGCAGACCCATGGCGGAGCTGTCGAGGTAAAAAGTAGCCCGGAGAGGGGTACGGCATTTCATCTCTACCTGCCACTGGTGAGCGGCCATGCCGCTACTGCTGAGCTACGCGATGAGAGTGTTGTAGCAGGCCATGGCGCACGCATACTGCTGGTGGATGATGACAAGGAGATGCGGGAGGTCACGCGTGAAGTGCTCGCAGCCCTGAAATATGATGTAACCATAGCGGAAAACGGACAACTGGCGCTGAACCTGTTTCGGGAGTTTCCCGGTGCCTTCGACATCATCATCACCGATATTGTCATGCCTGTGATCTCCGGCGATGAGATGGCCCGGCAAATAAGAGAACTGAACAACGATATACCGATCATCTTCTGTTCCGGCTACGACAGGGAACAGACATTCAACGCCCAGAAGATGCTGACTGCCAGCATCTTTCTGCACAAACCGTTCAGCATTGAACAGCTGTCGCAATCACTGCGCGCGCTGCTAAAGTCCTGATATGAGTATGCCGTATCACAATCTGGGACGTACGGATCTGCAGGTCAGCGCCATATGCCTTGGCACCATGACCTGGGGCGAGCAGAACAGTGCCGCCGAGGCAGAAGCCCAAATGGATTATGCCCTTGAGAGCGGGGTGAACTTTTTCGACACCGCCGAGCTCTATGCCATTCCACCCGCAGCCGAAACATACGGCCGCACGGAGGAGATCATCGGTGCGTGGTTACGCAAAACCGGGCGACGCAATGATATCGTGCTGGCCAGCAAGGTGTGCGGCCCGACCGGCTGGTGCCCGCATATCCGATCAGGCAAGGCACGACTGGACCGGAAAAATATCATCGCCGCCTGCGAAGGCTCCCTCAAACGGCTGGGCACCGACTATCTGGATCTCTATCAGACACACTGGCCGGATCGGAACACCAACTACTTCGGCAAGCGCGGCTATCTGCATGCAGCAGATGATGATGCCATAGCCATTGAAGAGACATTGTCCGCTCTGCATGAGCTGGTAACGGCCGGCAAGGTGCGTCATATCGGCATCTCCAATGAAACACCGTGGGGGCTGATGCGGCACCTGCAACTGGCAGATGCACTGACATTACCACGTGTCGCCTCCATCCAGAATCCATACAGCCTGCTTAATCGCTCCTTTGAAGTGGGGCTGGCGGAGATCGCCTGCCGGGAAGATGTAGGGCTGCTAGCCTACTCACCACTGGCCTTCGGCGTACTCTCGGGTAAATATATCAACGGGCAGAAACCGCCATCAGCACGCCTGACCCTGTTCGGGCATTATACCCGCTACTCCGGTGAGCTGGCCGATCAGGCAACCGCCGCCTATATCGCCATCGCTGAAAAATATGCGCTGAATCCGGCGCAGATGGCACTGGCCTTCATCCGTCAGCAACCATTTGTCACCAGCACCATCATCGGCGCCACCACGATGACTCAGCTGATCGATAATCTGGCCAGTCATACACTGGAGCTGGATCAGCAGTGCCTGAGCGATCTGCAGCAGGTGCAGGCCCGCTATCCGAATCCGTGCCCGTAAAATAAGCAGCGATTTCAGATTCGTGCATTTCGTCATCTACAGGGCATAATCGCCACCTATGAAAAGAACCATGCCGATCATTATCCTGTTGCTGGTAGCCCTGCTACCGGCCTGTGCGACGCAACAGAATCATTATGACCCGATTGAATCAACCAACCGCGTCACCGACAAAGTCAATGACGGCATCGACCGCATCACGCTGAAACCTGCCGCAAAAGGCTATACCGCCGTTGTGCCCAAGCCTATGCGAACGGCTGTTTCCAACTTTTTTGATAATGCCACCTACATGAATACCGTGCTTAATGATTTCCTGCAGGGCAAAGGCGGTCAGGGCTTTGGTGATCTCACACGTTTTCTGATCAACTCCTCGCTCGGCATCGGCGGGCTGGTGGATGTAGCCACAGGTATGGGGCTTGAGCGCCACGAAGAGGATTTCGGTCAGACACTGGCTGTCTGGGGTGTCGGCAAGAGCGCCTATATCGTTTATCCACTGCTGGGCCCCAACTCATTGCGCCACACGCCCGATTTCATTACCGCCACGGCAACCGACCCGCTCTTCTGGGCAAGTTTTGTAGTGGCACCCTATGTCACCATCCCGGTCACCGTTGTCAAATATCTGGATAAACGGGCTCGCCTGCTCGATGCCTCGGATATGCGCGATGAGCTGGCGCTCGATCCCTATGTATTCACCCGTGAGGCATGGAACCAGCATCGCGAATTCCTGATTTATGATGGACAGCCGCCAGTTAAACCGGCGAACAAGGATGATCAGTGGCAGGAAGAGGACTTCGATAGTGAGGCCGCGCCACAGACCAGAATCACGGCTGAAGCACCTCCCGCTATAGAGAGCGCTGCTGCGCTGACCGATAGCGCCCCGGCAGAGGAGCAGCCCCTGCCCGAAGCCGCCATCAGCAATGACAAGAGCTACATCATCAACCTCTCCTCACACCAAACCGAGACAGAGGCCGCCGCAACGCAGGGACGACTCGCGCGGCTTGGTATCGATAGCGAGATCTATAGCGCATCGGTGCGCGGCAATACCTGGTATCGCCTGCGCAGCGCTAAAACCGTATCCGCCGGCGATGCACGTCAGGAGCTACAACGCCTGAAAGATGCAACCGGATTTCAGGATGCCTGGCTGGAAGAGAATAAATAAAAGCTGGAAGCCTGCTACAGAGGTCTTTTCACACCTTCCCTATGCAGAGATTGCCACATTCAGCAGAAGCGTGACCGTTTCGTGGCGGTGATTGGTTCTCTGATATCCGAGAGCTCACTGGTGCGTCGATCCATAAAATCCGCCGCTGAACATGCGCAAATCGACTCCTGACCC
Organism: Zetaproteobacteria bacterium CG_4_9_14_3_um_filter_54_145; assembly: GCA_002791575.1. GTDB lineage: Bacteria > Pseudomonadota > Zetaproteobacteria > Mariprofundales > Mariprofundaceae > Mariprofundus. The sequence goes on from PFXI01000007.1 coordinate 56,366, forward strand.
CTAGTTTTCAGATGGCTTCAACATACCTCGCCCCTTCTTAAAGGCCTTTATGCCCAAGAAAGAAAGCAAAATAAGGAAGACTGCTGTGCCTGCGAGAAAACCCACCCCATAGGCCGAGGTCTCATTATTCAGAAATATCGTAAGGACACCAAGCGCTCGCAAGGCAGCCAGTACAATAAGAACAACACCAACCATGATAAATGCAACACCACCAAGTTTCCTCATCTACAACCCCGTTTTTCCATATTGGTGCAAACTTCCAATCACGCCAAGCCAAACTAACAAAACGAACGTATAGCATATTACACCCACAATCAGAAGGGTTAGCCTATGAGACTTAGCCTGAATAATTCATAAACCTTTCAGGCGACCGATTAATATTGTTCACAAAATGGTTTAGTCTTATGCAATCGCCGTTATTTCGGCTCTGT
>PFXI01000061.1 GCA_002791575.1 Zetaproteobacteria bacterium CG_4_9_14_3_um_filter_54_145
AACAGAGCCGAAATAACGGCGATTGCATAAGACTAAACCATTTTGTGAACAATATTAATCGGTCGCCTGAAAGGTTTATGAATTATTCAGGATAGAGAGCCTGCATCTTGTTCACAAAGTAAAAATGAGCAAAGTGCTGGGAGGTGAAACCTTGGATTGTTTTAATAAATTGTTCTTCATCTTCACTGTTTTTGGCAAAAGAACAAGGGTTTTCTGTTAAACCTTTCAGGTTCTGAATGGTGTGTAATGCGGCCATGATCGTACCAGCAGATTCATGGTTATTGATCCGCTCCACAAAGGCCAGGTATTCACGACCTGTTTTTTCCACTTCAGCAAGCGGAAGGCCACGGATAAACTGACTCTGAACCATCGTACAAGCAGCGCATGAGAGGTGAAAATAGTCGCCGTATTGCAGCCCGTTTTCATAGGCTTTAAGATAATACTCTTCTGTATGCCGGGCCGGGTTCAACCAGAAGTCGGTGAAATAGCCGGATACGAAATTAACCTCACTGCGTTGTTTAAGGTTATCAAAGCGATCATTCATGGCTATTGCCAGCTGAGCGAACTCATACCCCGCCTGATGTTTCCCCATCACACCACCAATAAATATGCCGCCGAAAACAATATAGGCAACGGCATTATCTTCCATCGTACCGTGTTTAAGGCTGAGATTCACAGCTTTTACGGCATTAGCGATGCACAGTTCGGGGCGAATTTGATAAGCAGCCTTAAGCAGAGCTCCGATCAACCGCATAGCCGTAACTTTCTCTGCGTCCTGGCATATGGGCAGCATGATCAGCTCACTGATTTTTCTGCCACGCATGTGCCATTTCAGCTTCAGAAGATCAGCCACAAACAGAGGCGGTATGAAGCTTGCTGTCAATGTGATGCCGAACAGCTTGAGGGCCTGCCTCCCCGTTCGATAGGCAAGGTCGAACTCACCGTTGTTGGTATAAAAGTGAATCATCGCTTCTAAAACGACGACTTTCTCATCACGATTAACGGCTCGTTTTTGAGCCTCTAAATAGAATGCTTCCGCAACATCACGGTTTCCATTCAGCTGTTCGCACTCTGCCCTCTCAACCAGAATGGCAAATAGCAGCTGCGGTGACTCTCTGGCATGATCACCGAGAAAGTGCTCCGCCAACATGATATATTTCAAGGCTGATTCATAAGCGATCGATTTTTTTGCCTTACCTGCCGCCATCATCGTCAGTTTGGCCAAACGTAATCTGAGTGCCGGATCAACGACCATTTCAATCGACTGACTGAAATGGTTGACGATATCGAACAGCTTTTCAGCCAACAGGGGATCTTTGACGTTTTCCAGCAGAAGTGACCCGATCTTAAAATGGACGGCGCCATTTTCTGCATCACTTAACTGATCGCTGGCAGCCTGCTGGATACGATCATGCATAAAGCGGTAGGTTACATCGAAATTGCGATCGCTTTGTTCACCGTCAAGGGGCGCCGCATTGCCAAAATATTTATACTCATTGCCGACTGGAGCAATAAGCATCTGATTAAGCGCTATGTGCAACTCTGTCGCAATGAGGCCTTTAGAGCGTTGACTGACTACCGATAGTAATTCCAGGCTAAAAGAGTTGCCGATGCAGGCAGCCAGTTTCAATAGCTGTTGAGTGGAGTCCGGCAGCGTCCGGATAATGTTCGTCAGCAACTCAATCACGTTGTCACTGATAGCAACCTGACCTATCTGCGTGATATCCCAGATCCATTGATGTTCCGGGTAGTCATAGTAAATCAGTTTATTACGGTGCATATTTTTCAGCAGTTGATTAATAAAAAAGGAATTGCCTGCTGTTTTTGTGAAGACCAGATCAGCCAGTGGCTGAGCCGTCTGCGCATCACATGAGAATGTGTCGGAGAGAATTTGAGCAACTACCGCTGGCTGAAGTGGCTGCAGCGATAGCTCATCAATCCAAACGCCCCCGTTTCTCATGCGGTTCAGTGTCAGCTGCATGGGGTGCGCAGCTTCAACTTCATTGTGCCGATAAGTACCAATAATCATCTGATAGTTACAGTTGCTGTTGGTGCTCAACAGCTCAAGCATATGCAATGAAGGATTATCAGCCCACTGCAAATCATCCAGAAAGAGTGTTAAAGGATGCTCTGCCTGTGCAAATATTTTTACGAAATTGACAAAATTATAATTAAAACGGTTCTGGGCCTCCTGCGGCTCCAAAGGCATCAGCGGTGGTTGTTCACCAATGATATATTTAAGATCCGGGACAACATCCATGATTAGCTGACTGCTCTCTCCCAATATAGCGATGATACGCCCGCGCCAATAGGCAATGCGATCATCACTTTCTGTCAGAATCTGTTGAATCAAACTGGTGAAAGCCTGAATGAGGGCTGAATAAGGAATATCACGCCGGTATTGATCAAATTTCCCAGTAATAAAAAAACCATGCCGCTTCGCGATGGGTTTGTGTATCTCATGAATGAGAGCGGATTTTCCTATTCCGGAATATCCGGTGACCAGTACAACAGCAGAGTTGCCGTCACATACATACTCATATGCATCTATCAGTCGTTTAATTTCAGCGCTACGCCCATATAGCTTCGAGGGTATCTGGAGTTTGTCAGAGACGTCATATTTGCCAGGGGTAAAAGCCAATGTGGGGGTATCGAGCGCAAGCAGAGATGCTTCTATATCCTTGCAGATACCGACGGAACTTTGATAGCGGTTTTCGGCATTCTTGGCGATTAACTTCTGAACAACCTTTGAAATGCTGTTGGGTATAGATCTGTCCTGATCGTGCAAATCAAGCGGCATTGAAGCAAGATGCAGATGGACCATCTCCATGCTATCCGATGTTTTAAACGGACACTGGTTGAGAAAGAGCTCATAGATGGTCACGCCAAGGGAGTAATAATCGCAACGATAGTCAACCGGGCGATTCATGCGTCCAGTCTGTTCGGGGGCAATGTATTCTAATGTGCCCTCCATATAGTCGGGGTGCATGAATAGCTGCTCTTCATGAATCAGTCGAGATGCACATCCGAAATCGATAATTTTGATCTCATTGGTATCAGGGTTGATGAGTATGTTGTTGGGATTAATATCTTTATGTATAAACCCTGCATTGTGGATATCACCTATGATTTCACTGATACGATATGCAATAGTGAGCTTTTCTTCGGTTGAGAGTTTGTTTTTTTCCATGTGGCTGCGAAGTGGAATAGCGCCGAAATCTTCCATGATGATCGCGCTAGTGTGATGCACTTTTTCGAACGCATAAACCTCAATCACGCCGGGGCAATCAATGGCACGGGTAAGATCGAATTCATGCTTTATATGCTCCAGCTGGATGGCCGATGGGTACGGTATATCCAGCAGCTTGAGGACTACCGGCAGTGTGTCGGAGAGCCTGACTCCCCGATAGATTGCTGTACTAGGACTTTGGAATAACTGCTCTACAATGCTAAAGCCTTGAAATTCCGGGTGGGTGTCACCAGAGGATCCTGTTTTTCGCATTGCCCCTCGCAGTTTTGCGTCATGGCTCGGACTATAACAGCGGATATTAATTTTTCTTCACTGAACATCAATAGCTCTGAATAAGGGATTAGCCAGTTGTTGAGTCAAGCCGGGGCCTTTAATAGCGCATGTCGGGGATTGGCAAGAGCGACTCCGCAAATAGACCGACCTCTTGTGTTGGCCGACTTGAGCCGATAGTGACCGGCGCGAAGCGGCCATCCGGCAACGGCTACAGTGTCCCTGAAATTGGTCCCCGAAATACCCCTCATGCAATCGAATGGACAACCACAAATCAGCATAACCCGCAATGTTGTCAGCTTATGGCAAGGTAAAGAAGACGCTCGCACACGCAGCTACAGCTAATGGGCATAGCAAGATGGCACGCTCAATGGGACGTAGAAATGCACGTCGGTAATACAACACAACGGGCATGATCATCCAGGCAGGCCAGCCATAAAGGAGCCACATGGCTGCACCCTGAAGCAACTCACTGCGCGATGGACTACCAGCGCTCATGAACCAGTCGGCAAAGTAGAACAGCATGACGCCAGCCGCCAGGCATCCCCACGAAAAAGCGAGCCATTGAAGTATCCTCATAGCCTTTTACGCCGTAATAGCATGATCTGGATCTCCATCTATGACTCTCCTTTATATAATTTTATTGCTTTGCAATTGCGAAATGGGCCCCGGGAAGAAAGCATTTCTCATCCTGTGCATACTATATAACCTGAAACTTGAATGTCTGCTGCTGGCCGTCGCACCTGCGAAGCTCTTCTGGTTTGCGTGGACAGTTTACCTGTTTATCAAACAAGCCTGAGCGCCAGCCTGTTAACAAGTAAGCTCTCCCCTTATCTCTTTCAACCTCTTCGTATAAACTCCGCCATATAATTTACTTATTACACGTTCAAAAATATTAAAGCCTCACCAGCGCCACCCTCATCTCTTTCTAACATGGAATAAAACAAATGAATGATAAAACTATAGCAACGCACAACGGTAATTTTCATGCCGATGATGTTTTCAGTGTCGCTGCAATTGAGCTCATACACCCTTCTTTTACGCTTATTCGCACACGTGATGCAGAGCTTATCGCCAAGGCGGATATTGTGATTGATGTAGGCGGTGAATACGACGCGGACAGAGACCGTTTTGATCATCATCAACGGGGTGGTGCAGGAGAGCGAGAAAATGGTATTCCCTACTCCTCGTTTGGTATCATTTGGAAGAAATATGGCCTGGAGATCTGCCAGGGTAACCAGGACGTAGCCAATGCAGTTGATGCAGGGCTCGTATCAAATATTGATGCCATCGACTGTGGTCATGTTGAAGGTGTTATTAAAGGTATTACCCTTAGCCAGACGATTGGCATGTTTAACCCGACCTGGGAAGAAGATAGTCACTGTGATGCATGTTTTGATGAAGCGGTTGCTTTTGCATCGCGCGTGTTAACACGCTTCATAGCAGCCGCTCATGGTGGTATTAGTGCAAAAGCGATTGTGGCGAAAGCGATTGATGATGCAGAAGATCCAAGAGTGATTGTCCTGGAAAAATATACCCCGTGGAAAAAAACGGTTCATACCCTGTCTGAAGAAGCTCTGTATGTGGTTTACCCATCGCAGACCGGCGAATGGAGAATTCAAACCGTACCTGTTGAACTCGGCTCATTCGAAGACAGAAAATCGTTGCCTGGGGCATGGGCTGGCTTGTCCGGTGAAGAGCTTCAAGCAGTGACCGGTATTGATGATGCCATGTTCTGCCATAATGGTCTGTTTATTGCCGGTGCAGTATCATTTGAAAGCACGATGAAGATGGCAGCCATCGCAGTTGAAAAATGAAAATGCTCTCAGCCGGGTTGGACCAAACTAACTCTAGCTAACATACTGAATATGTAAGACTAATTTCGAAACAGGAAGTCATACCAGGGCTTAGAGGCTTCTTTTCAGGGGCAAAATAGGCATTGTAAGACTTTGCGTAGTTCCGAGGAACTACATAATACTTAATTTGGTTTGATTGACGATTCATGGTTGGCTCATGTAATGTACGCATGGTTTGTGCGCACAATTATGATGGGGTCTCACGATGAGTAAACGGGCAGTTAACCTTCGTATCGATGAAAGCCTGATTGATCAGGCGAAAGCATTGGATATTAATCTTTCTCAAACACTGGAAACTTCGCTGGTGGAAGTGCTGCGCGAAAAGCAGAAGGCGGCATGGCTGGCAGAGAATGTCGATGCAGTGCAGGCGTATAACCAGCGTATCGAAAAACAAGGGCTGTTCAGTGACGGCTTGCGGCAGTTCTGATGGCGCAGTTTGACGTTTACCGGAACCCGAATCCCGACACGAACACTTTTATTCCATATCTGCTCGACGTTCAGGCTGATCTTCTGGATGTGCTGGCCACGCGGGTTGTAGCCCCGCTTCATACGCCGGAATCCATAGCCAAACCATTGCGGCATCTGAATCCTGTTCTGGATATTGACGGTGAAAACTTTGTACTTTCTACAGCTGAGCTGGCAGCTGTTTCAGCAGGGATATTGGGGAAACCGACAGGCAGTGTGCGCAGTTACCGGGATGAAATTATCGCCGCCCTGGATTTTCTGTTTACCGGGATTTGAGATTGCTAATGAGCATAGGGAGGATCGGGTCTACTATTGATGTGTTTCCCGCACTTGGTGAGGATTAGCAGGCCACTATCATTCAGTTTTTTGCTCACTTCGATTCACATGATATCATCACTTAAGTAAATAAAAGACAAAGGATCCCAATGAGTCAAGGCTTTGAAATTCAAGTATTTAACCGTCGCGAAAACAGCATGGACATTGAAAAGGTTTATGGCGATGAGATGGTGAAATTTGCCTATGCCACCCCCATAGGACGACTCCTGGGACCTGTGATTGCCAGCAAAATGCTCAGTAAACTGTACGGAAAATCACAGGATAGTCTGAACTCGGCCAAAAAAGTCGCGCCATTTCTTAAAAACTTCAACATCCAAATTGATCAGTATCAAAAAGGATCTTTCAAAGAGAATCCTGTTGAAACATCCTACAGATCATTTAATGAGTTCTTTATTCGAGAGTTTAAGGAAGGGCAAAGAACCTTCACCCCGAACGATGATGAAATGGGTGCCTTTGCTGAGGCACGATACTTTGGCCATGAAAGCATGACCGATGATCTCAATATCCCGGTGAAGGGATCGATGTTACGCGCTGTTGATCTGATCGGTGATGGTGAATTAGCCAAAGATTTTATCGGTGGCCCGCTGATGATCGCAAGGTTATGCCCTGTTGATTATCACCGTTACCACTATCCCGATGCTGGCAAAACCCTGAAAGCCTTCACTGTTCCCGGCGATCTGCATTCAGTTAATCCACTGGCCCTGAAATACAGACAGGATATTTTTATCAAGAATGAACGACGTGTCGCGATTCTGGAAACTGAACATTTCGGCAAGCTGGCCTATATTGAAGTTGGCGCCACCTGTGTGGGTAAAATCGTGCAATCCTTTGATGAATCTCAACCCTTTAACAAGGGCGATGAAAAAGGCTACTTTCTCTTTGGCGGCAGCACCGTTGTGTTATGTGGCCAAAAAGGCAAGTGGGCTCCCTCCGAAGATATCTTAACCAACACCAAGGCAGGCATTGAGACCTATATCCAGCTTGGCGATGTTGTTGCTCAAACCGGCTGATTAACTATTAAGGCAACCAGGAATTCTTTAGCCACTGATTCCACTAATTTCCACTGATTTAAAATCTTTATTCGTGGTAATTCGTGTGCATTCGTGGCTAACTTTGCCTGCGATTTGTTACGGTTTTTCTATTCACGATTCATCTGTTTTTTGGTTTTGCTGGTGGCCTGTGCGGTGAATGGATCGTCCGGCCAGTAGTGGCGTTTGTATTTGCCACGCAGCTCTTTTTTCACATCGTGATAAGCGGTGTTCCAAAAGCTGTTCAGATCCTGCGTGACCTGCATGGGTTTGCGTGCTGGTGATAAGAGATGCATCGTCAGTTTGCACGCTCCGTTTAACAGCGTTGGTGTGTCATACAAACCAAACACCTCCTGCAGCCTGACGGCAACTACGGGTTGTGCGGGATCGCTGTAATCAATGTGCACTGAGGAGCCGCTGGGTACGCTGATGCGTATTCCGGTCGAACGTGACACCTGATTCCGCTGGAACGCGGCACCCCATTCCGATTGAAGTCGGCACCTGATTCCGGTGAAGTCG
>PFXI01000060.1 GCA_002791575.1 Zetaproteobacteria bacterium CG_4_9_14_3_um_filter_54_145
TGTCGACTTCACCGGAATCAGGTGCCGACTTCAATCGGAATGGGGTGCCGCGTTCCAGCGGAATCAGGTGTCACGTTCGACCGGAATACGCAATCTGGCCTGTGCACTGCCCGATATCACTGTATTGACCACCCCGGTGGTCGGCGACAAGGCTTATCTGCTGACCCAGATGCAGATGCTCGGCCCCATGCCGCAAAACCTGCACATACTCGAAAGCCCACGGAAATATCATTTTGCCCAACCGTATGCGGAGTTTCTCGCCATCTGGCAGGAGTTGCAGGAGGCAGGTATCACGGTCGATCTGATCTATGGCGCAGCGATGTGGCACACGCTGCTGCAGGCCGGCCCGCTGCATGGCCCAGTACTCTATGTGCACAGTGGCGGCCTGATCGGCAACGAAACGATGTTATCCCGCTACCGGCATAAAGGCTTCATCCTGGACGGCCAGTAGCGCGCCCGGCACTGCGATCAGCGACCGCCGTTATGCCGCACTCATATCTGCAGTGAAGAAACGATAGTGATTCTTGCCGCCCTTTTTCGCCACATACATCGCGGTATCAGCCTGATTAATCAGCGTGTCCATGCTTTCGTGATCCTGCGGAAACATGGCAATACCCAGGCTGCCACCGATCTGACACGAAACACCATCCAGCATGAATGGCTCGGCAAGGCTTGTTATCACCCGGTTGGCAACCAGGGCTATATTTGCCTCGGATGTTGCATTGTTCAATACAAAGGCAAATTCATCACCACCAAAGCGGGCGACCGTATCGACAGCCCGGATGGATTTCAGCAACCGGGCAGCCACTTCGGTCAGCAGCGCGTCTCCGGCAACATGACCCAACGTATCATTCACCGCCTTGAAGCCATCCAGATCCAGAAACATGACGGCCAACTGTTGCCCGGAGCGTCTGGCTTGCGCTATCGCGCACTGGAAACGGTCAAAAAACAGGGTTCTGTTCGGCAGACCTGTATTGGCATCAAAATGTGCCAGTTTTGTGATCGCCTCTTCATTACGCTTGCGCTCGGAGATATCGCCGACAATACCGACAAAAAAGTGCTCGTTGCCTGACGTCATTTCGTTGACCGACAGGGAGAGATAGCGCGGCTCACCATTTTTATGCAGGCCCACCACCTCCCGCTCAATACCGACAACATGTGCCTGTTTTGTGGTCATGTATCGATGCAGGTAGTGGTCATGCTCTGTTCTGTCCGGCTCGGCCATCAACATACTGATATTCTGCTCGATCACCTCATCCAGACTATATCCGAATATGCGCTCTGCCGCCGGGTTGAATGCCTTGATGATGCCGCGCGTGTTAATCAGGATAATGCCTTCCATCGCATGCCTGACAATAGCCTCGGTCAGCAGGCGACTGGCTTGCAGCTCATCGCGCGTCTCCCGTAACTGACTGACGATCTTCCAGATCAGGTGGGCTTCGGAGCCACCGACAATACTGCATGGACCGATAATATGGGCGGCCAGCTCTGAAATGGACTCATCTGCGGTTAAATTGAAGGCCGTACACGGCTTGCAGGCATGCAGGGCGGTTTCCGCGCTGTCAAAAACCGGGATATTCACTGCTCGCGCCATGGCAAGCGCAGGAGCCACCGGATTTGGGTCGGAAACACCGACCACCCGCACCAGTTTTTCACCCTGCAGCAGCTCCAGAAAAGCCGTGCCGCCACGACCGCCGCCAAGGATCAACACAGGGTGTGCAGCTGAAACGATCTGTGTCATGGGCATTCCTATTTTGCGCTTATTTCACCGATATTGCAGGAGATATTGCAACTATCGCGAATATCCGCACAAAAGAAAAGGCTTACTGCTGGCAGGTGCCTAGGTATGCATCGCCTCGGCAAACACGCGCGATATATCGCCATCCCACTCATGCTGCCACGCCGCCAGCCAGCGATCAGCCTGGGTCTGTCCGGATGCGACGGCAAGCATCAGCGGCGTCAGAAAACGTGCCTCATTTTCGCCCGCCTCATTGCATATATTCAATCGCTCCAGTCCTGCACGGGAGATATCCACCATCTGCTCGCACAGCGGCAGCAGCGTGCTCTCCCTGAACGGGGTGCGCATCGCCGTGGCGGGTGCCGCCTGGCGCAGCGCACAAACCTCGGCATGGCTCCAGTCGGCAATCATATCCCATGCCGCCTGCTCGGCTTGCGTGTCATAGAGCAAACCCTTCCAGAGCGCAGGCAGCGCGCAGATCCACGGCCACGGACCGGCATCGGCACCGCGCATTTCCAGATACTGCTTCAGACGCACGTCGGGAAACAGGGTGGAGATATGTACTTCCCAGTCATCCATCGTCGGATACTGACCGGGCAGCTGCGGCAGGCGCCCGAGCATAAAGTCGCGAAAGCTGCTGCCGGCACAATCGACATAACGACCATCACGCATGACAAGATACATCGGCGCATCCAGCGCCCATTCGGTATAAGCCTGAAAACCGAAATCATCCTCAAAGGCGCAGGCAGGAATACCAGTACGGGCGGCATCGGTATCCAGCCAGCAGGCCCCGCGCCGGGAGAGATAGCCCGAAGGCTTGCCCTCTTCAAAGGGACTGGCTGCAAACAGGGCGGTCACTAGCGGCTGCAGGCAGAGTGAGATGCGCATCTTTCTCGCCATATCCGCTTCACTGGAGAAGTCGAGATTGGCCTGTACCGTGGCTGTGCGCAGCATCATATCCAGCCCGCCATTGCCAACGAGGGGCATATAACGGCGCATCACCGCATAACGCTCTTTCGGCATCCACGGAATATCGTCCCTCTGCCAGCGAGGCTGAAAGCCCATACCGAGAAAGCCGATACGCAGCTCGCTGGAGATGGCCTTGAGTGCCTGCAGATGGCCGGTTGTCTCCATGCAGGTAGCATGAATAGAGTCCAGCGGCGCCCCTGAAAGCTCCAACTGCCCGCCCGGCTCCAGCGTCACCGATGCCATGCCGTTTATCAGCGCAATGGGCAGCCCGTTCTCGTTGACCGCTTGCCAGTCGCCGCCGGCCAGGCGCTCAAGCACCGCACGAATACTGCGCTCGCCCTCATAGGGGATGGGCCGCAGCGTATCCATGCAAAAGCCGATTTTCTCATGCTCAGTGCCGATACGCCACTGGCTGCGCGGTTTGCATCCAATCGCAAACCATGCGGCAAAATCACTACTGGTAAGAGGTCTGTTCATGCAGGCAATCTAGAAGGCTGTCGGCAGAAATGCATCTTCTGCATTGTCAGCTGCGTCAACGGCAACCGCAGAACAGGCTGCACTGCCTTCGCAGAACCGTACCCGGGATTGCACTGAACGGGTTCGCCGATGAGTGCCGTAGCGCGGATGATGCTCGATTTCAGGGTGATCCCGCTCAAGCCACACGATCTCCTCAAACGAGTTCTTATTTGCCTGCTCTCCAGCCACAGTTGCGTGGACACGTGCAATGCGTAGCCTGTGCGCCTTCCAAATCCATCTATCCGGAGCGTCACATGGCTTCCATCAAGCGTGCATTGATCAGCGTATCAGATAAAACAGGCGTGGCTGATTTTGCCCGCGCACTATTGGAGCGCGGTGTCGACATCCTCTCCACTGGCGGCACAGCCAAACTGCTGCGCGATGAAGGTATCGCCTGCCGTGATGTATCCGATTATACCGGTTTCCCGGAAATGATGGACGGGCGTGTCAAAACCCTGAACCCGAAAGTACATGGCGGCATTCTGGCCCGTCGTGATAATGAGGGCGATCTGGCCTCCATGCGTGAGCACGGCATAGAACAGATCGATCTGGTCTGTGTGAACCTCTACCCGTTCCGCGAGGCGGTAGCCAAAGCGGGCTGCACCATCGATGACGCCATCGAAAACATCGATATCGGCGGCCCCTGCATGGTGCGCGCCTCGGCCAAAAACCATCGTTTTGTCACCATCGTTGTAGATCCGGCCGACTATGCTTCGGTGCTGGCTTCCATCGATAATGGGACACTCGATGAGTCCCGCCGCCGGGCCCTGGCAGTCAAGGCCTTTGCCCACACCGCAGCCTATGACGGCGCCATTGCCAACCACTTCTCGGCGCTCAATGGCGACGGCAGCAAGCGCGCTTTTCCCGATATCTTCACCCGCCAGTTCATCAAGACCGCCGATGAGCTGCGCTACGGCGAGAATCCACATCAGGCCGGCGCCTTCTATGCCGATCCGGAAGATGAGGGTCTTTCCATGGCCGACTGCCCGGTACTGCAGGGCAAGGCGATCTCCTATAACAATATCGCCGATGCCGACGCCGCATTTGCACTGGTACGCGACCTCAATGATGAAGCGGTTGTCATCGTCAAGCATGCCAACCCTTGCGGTGTGGCCATGGGCTGCGGCTCACAGGCCGAGATTTATGAGCGTGCACGCGCCGCCGATGCCGTCTCGGCATTCGGCGGCATTGCCGCCTTCAACCGCCCTCTGGAAGCGGACACGGCCGCACTGATTGCCGAGACCTTCATGGAGGTGGTGATTGCACCGGGCTTTACCGATGCAGCCCGTGCTGTACTGGCCGAGCGCAAGAACCTGCGCCTGATGCTGGCACCGTCTGCCGCTCCTGTTGCCGGCGGCTTCGAGTTCAAGCGCGTCAACGGCGGCCTGCTCGTACAGCAGCGCGATGCCCATATCCTCAGCCGCGATGCCTGCACCGTGGTCAGCAAGCGCGCACCAACTGAAAGCGAGTGGAGTGATATGCTGTTTGCCTGGTCAGTCGCCAAGCATGTCAAATCCAACGCCATCGTCTTTGCCAAAAACGGCACCACGCTGGGCGTCGGCGCAGGCCAGATGAACCGGGTCAATTCGACCCGCATTGCCGCCCACCATGGCGGTGAATCCATCAAGGGTTCGGCTGTCGCTTCCGATGCCTTCTTCCCGTTCCGTGACGGCGTCGATGCACTGGCGCAGGCTGGTGCCACTGCTGTCATTCAGCCGGGCGGCTCTATTCGCGATGACGAGGTCATTGCCGCAGCGGATGAGCAGGATATCGCCATGATTTTCACCGGTATTCGCCATTTCAAACACTAAAACGATACAGATCGGGGAATAATACAATGCAGAAGATGGCAACGGTAATCACCGGATCATGATAAAAATGCTGTTTGCCCCGGCCACGCTGCGGCAGAACATCCTTGCCGGCCTTACGGTCGGCATCGTTGCCCTGCCGCTCTCCATGGCGCTGGCCATTGCCAGCGGCGTACCGCCGCAACACGGCCTCTATACGGCCATCATTGCCGGCATTGTCATCGCCCTCTCCGGCAGCAGCCGGGTGAATATCTCGGGCCCCACCGCCGCTTTTGTGGTTATCCTGCTACCGATCGTGCAGCAGTTCGGCCTTGGCGGCCTGCTGATGAGCGGATTGATGGCCGGCATCATCCTGATTGCCATGGGTTTGTTACGACTGGGTACGCTAATTGAGCTGGTGCCCTATCCGGTGACAGTGGGCTTCACCTCCGGCATTGCCGTGGTTATCGCCACCACCCAGGTCAGGGACTTTTTCGGCCTGACGGTAGCCGAATCCGGTCACGATTATATCGAGAAAGTACAGGCGATTCTGTATGCTATGCCCACCATGCAGCTGGCGGAAACGGGTATCGCGCTGATTACGCTGACCGTACTGCTGACCTGGCAGAAACTGGGCACGCGTATCCCTTCACATCTGGCCGCACTGCTAACCGGCACCCTGCTGGCATGGCTGGGCAGCCAGTTCATTGATGGTTTCGCGGTCAATACTGTGGCCTCGCAATTTCACTACAGCTTTTCCCTGTTCAGCGAGGCAGTACCCGGCGGCACTGAAATCACCGGCAACGGCATTCCGCCTCTGGCCCCGCAATTTCTCTGGCCCTGGGAGCAGCCCAATGCAGAGGGCAACCCTATCGGCATATCGGCCCTCCTGCTCACCCCCCTGTTCGGCGCCGCCATCGCCATAGCCCTGCTCGGGGCTATTGAATCACTGCTCTGCGCCGTGGTCTCCGACAGTATGGCCGGCACCCGTACCGATCCCAACAGGGAGCTGATCGGGCAGGGTATCGGCAATATTATCGTGCCATTTTTCGGCGGCATCCCGGCCACGGCGGCGATCGCCCGCACCGCCACCAATGTGCGCAGTGGCGCCACCACACCACTCTCTTCGGTCGTGCATGCCCTGTTCGTGCTGCTGGCCATCATGGCTCTGGCGCCGCTACTGGGGCTAATTCCCATGGCTTCAATGGCCGCCCTGCTTATGGTCGTAGCCTGGAATATGAGCGAGGCCAGGCACTTCATAAACATGCTCAGGGTCGCGCCACGCCACGACATTATGGTACTGCTCACCTGTTTTTCACTGACCGTATTGATCGATATGGAGGTCGCCGTTGCCGCCGGCATGGGACTGGCCGGCTTCCTGTTTATCAAACGCATGACGGAACTTACCGGCGTCAAATTGATCAACCCTGCTTCCCAGCAGGACAATCCGGACCTGCCCAACGAGATCATGATCTACGATATCAATGGCCCGATGTTTTTCGGCGCGGCCCAGAACGCACTGAAAACACTGCTGAGTATCCGCCAGGAGATCAAAGTAGTTATTATCGACATGAGCGATGTACCGATGATTGATATGACGGCCATGGTGGCCATGCAGTCGATTATCAACAACCTGGCCGGCAAGGGCATTGCTCTGATCTTCTGCGGTATGGAGGCGGATGTGAAACTCAAACTTAAACGGGCAGGCATACTCAAACGCCAAAATATTTACCTGAAACGCTCACTGAGCGGCAGTATCAGCAAAGCGAATGAGCTGCTTGCCCCCGAAAATCCGGCCGCAAACAGCTAAAGCCGTACAGATATTGCGGAATCTGTAGCCGGGGATAAGGGCAATAGTTTCTCCCCTGCGATGATCTGCTGAGGCAGCTACGGCTTGCCTAAGCCGGGCAAACTCCTAGCTTGAGCCACTTGATGAAGATATCAGCTTGCCGGTCATGGCCGCTGGTGAATAGAGGTATACATGAAAGTTCTGGTTATCGGCGGCGGCGGTCGTGAACATGCATTGTGCTGGAAGCTGAAGCGTTCACCGTCGGTCGACGAAGTGGTTTGCGCGCCGGGCAACCCCGGCATCAGCCGCGAGGCGCGCTGTGTGGATGTCGGTGCCGAAGATATCGACGGCCTGATGAAACTGGCCGAGACAGAAAAACCGGATCTGGTTGTCATCGGCCCGGAAGTACCGCTGGTCGCAGGGCTCGCCAACCGCTTGCGTGACGAAGGTTTTGCCGTCTTCGGACCGGACAAGGCCGCGGCCAATCTCGAAGGCAGCAAATCATTCTCCAAGCGGCTGATGTATGAGGCGGGTGTACCAACCGCCCGTTTTGAAGTCCATGTCGATGTCAACGAGGCTGTGGATACCATTCGCAGCTGGGGCGCACCAATCGTCATCAAGGCGTCGGGGCTAGCCGCAGGCAAGGGTGTGATTGTGGCCCAGAGCGAAAAAGAGGCCATCGATGCCGCACGCGACATGCTTGCCGGCAACTCATTCGGCGATGCCGGCTCTCAGGTCATTATCGAAGAGTGTCTGATCGGCGAAGAGGCCTCATGCCTGTTCCTGGTTTCCGGCGATACGATTTTACCGCTGGCCTCTTCCCAGGATCACAAAGCCCTGCTCGAAGGCGATCTGGGTCCAAATACCGGCGGCATGGGCGCCTACTCTCCGGCTCCGTGTGTAAGCGATGCAGTTGCCACAGAGGTGCTGGAAACGATCGCGCGTCCGATTATTGCCGCGCTAAAAAAGAAGGGGGCTGAATTTATCGGTATCCTCTATGCAGGCGTCATGCTCACCGATGACGGGGTTAAAACACTGGAGTTCAATGTCCGTTTTGGCGATCCGGAGTGTCAGCCCCTGATGAGCCGGCTGAAATCCGATCTCGGTGAGGTATTGCTGGCCGCAGCCGAAAGACGACTGGAAGGCGTAGAGCTGGAGTGGGAGCCGGGCACCGCCCTCTGTGTTGTCGTCGCTTCCAACGGCTACCCCGGCAACTTCGACAAGGGCGAAGCTATTGGCGGACTGGAGGCTGTGGAGGCTGCAGGCGCAACCGTATTCCATGCCGGCACCGCGGAGAAAAATGGCGTCATCGTCAATAGCGGCGGACGCGTGCTGGGCGTAACGGCTGTAGCGGGCAGCGCCGCCGAGGCGCAGCGCATGGTCTACACGGCACTGGAAAAACTGGAGTGGCCGGGTGGCTTTTATCGCCGCGATATCGGCTACCGCGCCGTAGCACGAGAAACCAACAAACAGTAACAGCAGAACGCATGCCGGAAGCAGGGGTGGCGCAAGCCCCCTGCATCTGCTGCATTGAGCGAATGGGGTAGGCGATGGAAGCATTGAAAGTATTGATATTGATGGGCAGCAAATCCGACATGCCTGTCATGGAAAAAGCAGCGGCAGTGCTGGATGAGTTCGGCGTGAGCTATAAAACACTGGTGCGCTCTGCTCACCGTACGCCGGAAGCAACCATGCAGGCGGTCAAGGATGCCGAAGAGGCAGGCTGCAAGGTGTTTATCTGTGGCGCCGGCATGGCAGCGCATCTGGCCGGCGTAGTCTGCTCCAAGACAGTCAAACCTGTCATTGGCGTGCCTATTGCATCGGGTCCGCTGCAGGGCGAGGACGCACTGCATTCAACGGTCATGATGCCGCCCGGTATGCCGGTGGCGACCGTTGGCATCAATGCCGCAAAAAATGCCGGCCTGCTGGCGGTACAGATCCTGGCCCAGACAGATGCAGAGCTCACCGGGAAGTTACTGGCAGATCGCCGCACACAGGCTGAGGCAATACTCGCTGAATAGCCCCTGTACAGCGGCTACCGGCAGGCACCTCTCAATCACCTGCCTCAAGCTTGCCGCACTGCGCGCTGCACGCCTGCTGGGCAACGATGGCGTGATCGCCCATCACACCGCCACACTGCCCGGTGTTGCGGCTGCAGCGAATAACCGCAAGGCAGCAGCCCGCCTGGTCCACTTCAAGCAGCGGCGCGGCCCCTTCCTGCTGCTGGCCGATCATGCAGCTACTGCCGCTCGCCTTGTGCGCTACTTCTCCCCCGCATTGCGCCGGCAAATGCGTAGCGTATGGCCGGGACCTGTCACCCTCGTATTCCCTGCACGCCCCGGCCTGCCGGCCTGCTGTTACCACAAGGGGCTTGTCGCCTTGCGCGTCGATGGCTCCCTGCAGACGCGCCAGCTGGCCCGCACCTGTGGCGGCCTGCTGCTCTCCAGCAGCCTCAATCGCAGGGGCAAGACAGCGCGCCAGCCGGACATAAGCGCACACCTGCGCTTGCATCGTTATCTCGCCGGCCGTATCCAAGGCGCCCCCTCTGCGGGAAAAGCCTCATCAATCGTACGGATAAGGGGGAATCATTCCACTGTCATTCGCCGATGACGTCAGCGGCATGTTTGGCTAACATGCCGCGCATGCAATCATTTCCCGAGTTACTAAAATATGTCTGGCAGCGACTGGGTTCCATGTCACTGGCCATTATTCTACTGGTGGTACTGGCCATTGCTTCGGTCATCGGCACTGTGCTTTTGCAGAATCAGGATCAGGCTGATTATCTGCAGCAGTTCGGCCCCTTATGGTACTGGGTCTTCCGCTCCCTGGGCCTGTTCGACATGTACCATACCTGGTGGTTCCTGACGATTCTGGGCTTTTTGATGCTCTCAGTCTCCGCCTGCCTGTGGCGAAATGTGCCGAAAATGCTGAAGGAGATGCGTGCACGCAAACCCACGCTAAGTGAAAAAGCACTCAAGAACTTCAAATATACCAAACGCTGGCAACTGCCTGCATCAACCGATATTGCGCCGTTGCAGGCATCATTTGAGAAGCGGCTGCAAGGCTGGGAATTCCGCCCCGCTGATGAGGGTGGACGTCATTATATCCGTGCCGACAAGGGACGCTGGCATAAATGGGGCTATATCCTGGTACATTCTGCCATTCTGGTTGTGCTCATTGGTGGCTGGATGGGCGCGCAGTATGGCTTCCGCGGCAATATGGCCGTACCCGAGGGTAAGTCGGAGAAAGAGATCTCTTTCCTGCAGGGCACGGAAACAGGTCATCTGGTCATGCCGTTCCAGGTACGTTGCAACAGCTTCTTTATCGACTTCTACCCGACAGGTGCACCGAAAGAGTTCCGCAGTAATTTAACCATTATTGATGACGGTAAGGAGGTACTGACCTCCGATATTATCGTCAATGAGCCGCTCTATTACAAAGGTGTGCGTATTTATCAGGCCAGCTTCGGCGATGGCGGATCGGACATCACCTTTAAGATGTTTCACATGGATGGCTCGGAAGCCATTACCACCGCCACCAGTCAGGTGTACAAAACCTGGAAGGACCCGGCTTCCGGTATTGAGCTGAAAATTACCGACTTCAAGCCTTACAATGTCGAAAACATGGCCAACCCCGGTGAAGCCAAAAACTTTCAGGATCTCGGACCAGCGGTTGAATACGAAATGCGCGGGCCGGGCCTGAAACCAGTCAAGATCAAGGCATTCATGAATCCCTTCATCGATGGCGACGGCAACAATCAGGGATCATTTATGATGATTTCGCTGACCGGAGATGCTGCGGATTTCAAACCGGTGGCACTCGGTCTGGATCTGAGCAACCCTGTGGAGTGGAAGCTGTTTCACGCCTTTATGCGTCATCTGGTAGCAGCAACAAGCGGTGGCAAACAGACAAAAGAGGCCAATCTGGCGGCATTCAAGGCGGCCATGAACGACGTGTTTGGCGAGGGTAACCGGCCTGAGGGCTTTCAGGCTATGGCCATGCGCACCCTGCAGGCGGTGAATATGCTGCCGCAACTCCCCTGGCCACTGTTGCCGATGCTCGGTGACTTCAAACTGCACTATTACACCGGCCTGCAACTTGCACTGGATCCCGGCATGAATGTGGTATGGGTTGGCAGTGCGCTGCTGGTCCTCGGTTTATGCATCATGTTTTACATGCCGCACCGCAAATTGTGGCTGATCATTCAGGCACAGGATGACGGCATGGCGGTCACTCTGGCTGGCATGGCCAACCGCAATCACCTTGTTTTTGATAAGGATTTTCATGATCTGTTCACGAAACTGGATGATGATTTCGCCAAGTTATCAAGCTGATTAATTCTGGAGGAACAACTATGACGGCAACCACTGCTGAATCCGGCTTCTTTGTCGCACTAAATCAGGGACGTTGGGCATATCTGCGTTTTGCAGCCTATGTGGGTGCCATGGTTGGCATTGCCGCCATGGCGATGTTTGGTGTAGGCGCTTATGAAGAGAATGCTTTTCTGTATCAGATTTTGAGCATGAAGGGTGTGATCTGGGGTGGTACGGGCGCGCTGGCCGGCTGTGGTCTGGCTGTGATTGCCTCCACACTTAAACCTACCCTGCAGGATGCCAAATCGGCACGTAATTTCGTACCATGGCTGGACGGCTTTGTATTGATGGTGGCGCTGGCTTCGATCTGGGCCCTGTTTGAACCCGCTCAGGCAGCGATCTCCTATGATGACCAGTCCAATCTGTTTGCAGGACGCGTTATTATGGCCATGAATGTGATCTTCATATTCTCGTCCGTCTCCTATATCGCTTACCTGTTTGCACCCGATTCGTTTATCGGCCGGATAGCAACATGGTCAGCCTATAGCGGTGTATTTCTCGGTGGCTCTGCCCTGCTGTTGCGCTGGCATGAGTCCTACCTGTTTGATCTGGAAATCGGCCATGCTCCGGTATCCAATCTGTATGAAGTGTTTATTCTGCTCTTCTGTATAACTGCCGCGGTCTATCTGGCTCTGGAGAAACGCTATCAGGCCAAAGCCATGGGCGCGTTTGTCATGACGCTTGTCTCAGCCGGTGTATTTTTCGGTATCTGGCTGGACTCTGTGGGTCAAGCGGATATCAAACCGCTGGTGCCGGCCCTGCAGTCCTACTGGATGAAGATTCACGTGCCAATGAACTTCGTCGGTTACGGCTCATTTGCCGTGGCGTGTGGCGCGGGCATGGCCTATCTGTGCCGTTACTGGCTTGAATCCAACGGTGGCAAGTCGAAAATGCTGGCCATCTTCCCGTCACTCGATCAACTCGATCAGCTGGCCTATAAGGCTGTGGCTATCGGGTTCCCGGCCTTTACTCTCGCTACCATTCTGGGTGCTGCATGGGCAGCCGAAG
Source organism: Zetaproteobacteria bacterium CG_4_9_14_3_um_filter_54_145 (assembly GCA_002791575.1). Taxonomy (GTDB): domain Bacteria; phylum Pseudomonadota; class Zetaproteobacteria; order Mariprofundales; family Mariprofundaceae; genus Mariprofundus. The sequence continues at coordinate 12,181 of PFXI01000060.1, forward strand.
CATGGGGCGGCTACTGGTCCTGGGATCCGAAAGAGACATGGGCACTTATTGTCTGGCTGATTTATGGCTCCTATCTGCATGCACGCGTTTCACATGGCTGGCATGGCAAGGCGCTGGCATGGTGGGCAGTGGCAGGCTTTCTGGTCACCGTATTCTGCTTCCTCGGCGTGAACATGTACCTCTCCGGCCTGCACTCTTATGGTCAGCTCAGCTGATTAAACAGCTTTGATCAATGATGGGAGCGCTGATAAATCAGCGCTCCCGACTCATCTGTTTCTATGCATGCTCTCTACCCTGTTGATGCTTGATATTGCTAAGCCGGCCCGAAACGTTGAAGCTTGCGGCTTTAACTGCTGAAGGAGGGCGACTTGCATATATCTGAATATGTTTCCATTGCGTGGATGAGCTTTTTTATTGTATTTGCGGTAGTTGTCTTCATGTTTGCCGATCGTAAGCGCAACAAGGCATGGATAGAGCGCATGGGCGCCTACATTTTTGCAGCGATTATCTGCACCACACTGTTCGGCTCCATGGCACCTGAATTCCTGGCCGGCATGCTGAATATACCTTGGTATGATGGCTCAACGATCAACAAGGCTGTATTTATTTGCGGTATGATCATCGCCTGGTCCATATTTGCCTGGGGCGTGGAGTGGCTGGCAGGACTTGCGGTCGTTTCGTTGCTCACAGGCGGGCTGCTCTGGATCGTCACACACCTTATGATCTAAGCACATCGCCACAGGGCTTCATTGTGCTTTCATTTTTCACAGCGTATTCTGCGTCCCATGTTGTTGAGGTATAAGCTGTATTACAGACGTCTCTCCTGCCTGATGGCGGGGCTGTTTGCTATGCAGATTCTGGTCGGCGCTTTCTGCCTGCTGACAACCGAAGCCCATGCCATGCCTATGGTTCAACACGCCGTTGCGGACCAGATGGATACGCACTGTGCCAAAGCTGCACCACTGCACCAGCAACATTTGCCGACCCATTCCGGCGCCTGCTACCACTGCGATCAGCCGGATGAGTTATCCAACACATCGTTTTCATCATTGCTACATATTGCAATCCTGCTGCCCGGTATTATTTCCGATCATGCGCTGCAGTCATCGAGCCATGTCAGCAGATTGTACTTTTCACGCACGCCAACCGGTCCACCGCGCTCATCAACCCTTCTCTATACCACCAGTCCACGCATCCGTATTTGATTTAACCCTTCTGCTGATACCTCCGCTCATCTGAGCCGGGGGTGCATCTGTCGTTACCGACACGATGCGAATCTCCAAGCAGGAGGCGTGTTTCCATGCATGTCCCAAAACCGGTCCGGCATCTGCTGGCATGTTCAATCATCTACACCATTTTTCCGCTCTCTCTCGCATGGGGCGGGGATGCAGTGCTAACACTGGCTGAAGCTGAATTGATGGCGCTGCAACACAATCCGTCACTCTCTGCTGTAACCAGGCAAGCCGAGGCGATGGCAGCAGTTCCGTCGCAAGCAGGCAGCCTGCCTGACCCTACACTGTCATTTAACATGCTCAATTTACCGGCCGATTCATTTTCCACCTCGCAGGAGGCGATGACCCAGCTGCAACTGGGTATCTCGCAAGCCATTCCATTCCCCGGAAAACTGGCGCTGAAAGCGGAAGCAGCAAAGCATATGGCAGCAGCGGCAATGCAGAACCAGCAGGAGTTCCGCCTACTGCTGCTGCGCAATACCCGCATTCACTGGTGGAATCTGGCTTATCTGCACCAGGCGCTCTCCATCATCCGCCATAATCAGGATCTGCTGCGTAATCTGGTGCGGACGGCCGAAGCAAAATACAAAACAGGCAAGGGGCTGCAACAGGATGTGCTGCTGGCACAGCTGGAACTCTCCAAATTACTCGAACAGGAGATGAAGCTCAATTCTGCTCTGGATAGGGAACGTGCAACCCTGAATAGCCTGCTGGGCCGTGAAGCAGCTATAGCCATCGTGCTCCCCGCATCCGGGCACACGCAAGCGATGCAGCCCGCACTCGCGCGCACGGTGGATACGCCGGCGCTTAAGCACTGGGCCAGAGACCATCGCCCGGCGCTACTGGCGATGCATGATCATATAGAGGCCTCAGACAGTCTGCTGGCCCTGGCCAACAAGGATTATTATCCGGACTTCAAACTGGGTGCTGCCTATGGCTTCCGCTCCGGCACAACCAACCGTCAGCCCCGGCCCGATATGGCGTCGTTAATGCTGAGCATGACCCTGCCGCTCTACAGCAGCAGCAAGCAGGATAGGGCCGTGGATCAGCGTATGGCGGAAAAGGCGAAAGCCGAGTTTTCCTGGCAGGACGCCGCCAATCAGGTGGATGTAGAGATAGATACCGCAGCGTCAGACCTGCACCTTGCGCGCAAACAGCTTAGTCTGTTTGAACACGGCATTCTGCCACAGGCACGTCAGACCACCGCATCGATGCTGGCCGGTTATCAGGTGAACAAGGTCGATTTCCTCAATCTGGTGCGTGCCCAGCTCAGTGAATTCAATTTCGACATCCAGTATTGGCAACTGGTCTCTGTAGCCCATCAGGCCGAGGCGCGTCTGGCCGCCGCCGCAGGTAAGGAGCGTCTTGAATGAAAACAATAGTAACAACCTTGACCAGTCGTGCCTGCCCACCCTGTGCGGCATCCTGTCACGCAAAGCAAACACCGACCGATCTACAGAGTCATGGCAAATATTTTTCCGGGAGAAAAATATGAATACAAAAAACATACTACTGATGAGCTGCATATTGCTTGCCGGGCTGGCCGGTGGTTACTTTATTTCCGGCACACAACAGGTAGAGCAACAAAGTCAGGGGACGGTTCAAACAACAGCCGGGGGCGACGGACCATGCGCGGGGGGCGCTAAGCCTTTGATGTGGAGAAACCCGATGAATCCGTCTGTCACCAGCCCTAAGCCGGCTAAGGATGGCATGGGCATGGATTATATCCCGGTATGCGCTGATGCCGGTGCCGCTTCCGGCCCGGCCGGCACCGTCAGGATTGATCCGACAGTGACACAGAATATCGGCGTACGCGTCACCAGAGCGGTGCAAAAAGAGTTGTCACGTGCCATTACAACAGTGGGGCGTGTCACATTTGATGAAACACGATTGACTACCCTGCATCCGAAAGTGGATGGATGGGTTGATAAGCTGTTTGTCGACAAGACAGGTGAAAGTGTCGAGATAAATACCATGCTGCTGGCCTTTTATTCACCGGAGTTGGTCGCAACCCAGGAAGAGTACCTGCTTGCACTGGCCAACTGGCAGCAGCTCAAAACCAGTCCTTACAAGGATATCCGGGATGGTGCCAAGCGCCTGCTGGATTCATCACTGGACCGCTTACGCTTCTTCGATGTTCCTGAGCATCAGATCCGCCAGCTACAACAAACACACAAGGTGCGAAAAAATATGCACATTCATGCACCGGCAGCAGGCATAGTGACAAAAATCGGTGTCCGCGAGGGTGCGCGGGTCACGCCTGCTTCCGAGTTGTACCAGATAGCAGACCTCTCCCGCGTATGGCTGCTGGCTGACCTGTATGAGCATGAGATCCCATGGGTCAAGCCAGGTGATTCGGCCAGCCTTACGATTGCTTCCATGCCCGGCCGTGCGTTCACCAGCAAGATCACCTATATCTATCCCTATCTGGATCCAAAAACCCGTACCAACAAGGTGCGCATCGAATTTGACAATCGCGATGGCGCACTCAAGCCGGATATGTTCGGCGATGTTGCTATCGCTTCGTCCACCAGCAAACCCGGCATCTATGTCCCCAGAGAAGCGGTCTTGATTACCGGTAAAAAGGCTCATCTGTTTGTGCAGGTCGAACCCGGCCGCTTTGAACCGCGCACGGTAAAAATAGGCACAAGCGCAGAGGGGCAGGTTGAGATACTGGACGGGGTGAAAGCCGGTGAGCTGGTGGTATCCAGTGGCCAGTTCCTGATCGACTCCGAATCTTCCATCCGGGAGGCCGCCGCCAAGATGGTCGCGCCCGCTCTGGCCCCCGGGCCCACTATGGAGAGCTCAGAGATACATCCCGCAATGAACATGGATCCCTCAGTGACGCATCAACCGAATCAGCCAGCCATGCAGCAGATGGATATGCCCGGCATGAACATGAACGGGATGTCCACGGATCCCCATTCGGCAGGAGAGCCGAATGGGATGGGCGCAGGCCACCCGCAGGGTGAGGGGCAGGACGCCCCGAGTCACATGAATGGTATGCAGATGAACGGAGATAAAATGAAAGGCATGGATATGGAGGGAGCACAATGATTGCTTCATCCACTCCTGCTTTGTGCCTTCGTCCCCCAGAGGATTCTCTCTTGCTCCGCAATTCACCTGATGCCTTTGTAGTTACAGGTTGTGACTCATGATCGCTAAAATCATTGATGCAGGTCTGCGCAATAAACTGATTGTGCTGATGTTCACCGCACTGATCATTGCTGCCGGCTCCTTGGCGGTGAAAAATATATCGCTCGATGCCATTCCTGACCTCTCCGATGTACAGGTCATTGTATTCACCAAATATGCCGGACAGGCGCCGCAGGTAGTTGAGGATCAGGTCACCTATCCGTTGACCACGGCCATGCTGGCCGTGCCGCACGCCAAGGTTGTGCGCGGCTACTCCTTTTTCGGTTTTTCCTTCGTCTATATCATCTTTGAGGATGACACGGATATGTACTGGGCTCGCTCGCGCGTGCTGGAGTATCTGAACTATGTGGCTGGCCGCTTACCTGCCGGTGTCACCCCTACGCTGGGACCGGATGCAACAGGTGTAGGCTGGGTGTATGAATATGCGCTGGTAGACAAATCAGGCAGGCATGATCTGGCCGAACTGCGCTCGATTCAGGACTGGTATATGCGCTATGCCCTGCAAACGGTGAACGGTGTTTCCGAAGTCGCCTCGATCGGCGGTTTTGTTAAACAGTATCAGGTAGAGGTCGATCCCAATGCGCTGGCCGCATTCGGCATTCCGCTGGCCAAGGTGATACATGCCATCAAACGCAGCAATAACGATGTCGGTGGCAGCCTGATCGAAATGGGTGAGACCGAATATATGGTGCGCGGCAAGGGCTACCTTAAAGGTATTCCCGATCTGGAGAGCATTCCGGTAGGAGTCGATGCGCACGGTACGCCGATTCTGCTGCGCGATGTGGCACATGTGCATCTGGGACCGGAGCTGCGCAGGGGGCTGACGGAGCTCAATGGTGAAGGAGAGGTGGCCGGTGGCATCATCATCATGCGCTATGGCGAGAATGCACTGACAACAATCAAAGCCGTACGCAGCAAGATCGAAGAGTTGAAATCCGGTCTGCCGGAAGGTGTTGAAGTGGTTCCGACCTATGACCGTGGTGACCTGATCGAGCGTGCCGTGGATAACCTCAAGAGCAAGCTGTTTGAAGAGTTTCTGGTGATATCGCTGGTCTGCATACTGTTCCTGATGCATGCCCGTTCAGCTCTTGTGGCCATTATCACACTACCGCTGGGCGTGCTGATCGCCTTCATGCTGATGCAGTGGCAGGGGCTGGCGGCCAATATCATGAGTCTCGGTGGTATCGCTATCACCCTCGGCGCCATGGTCGATGGTGCTACCGTGCTGATCGAAAATGCCCATAAGCATCTGGAGCAGTCACTGCACGACAAGCAAAGTCAAAAGCATCAGGAAGATCCGGATTATGAGGTGGCATTAACCGCTGCCGAGCGCTGGGCGGCGGTGGGGCGTGCCTCCAGAGAGGTGGGGCCGGCACTATTTTTCTCGCTGCTGATCATCACCGTATCCTATATGGCTATCTTCACACTGGAGGCGCAGGAGGGACGCATGTTCAAACCGCTCGCCTTTACCGCCACCTACGCCATGCTCGGCTCAGCCCTCCTGGCAATCACGCTGGTACCACTGCTGATGGGCTGGTTGATCCGCGGCAAGGTGATGCCGGAGGAGAGCAATCCGGTCAACAGGGCCCTGCAGTGGCTGCATGGTCCGACGCTGGCGGCGGCCGTCAGGTATAAATGGGTAACGCTGCTGATCGCAGTCGCCCTGCTCTTTTCTATGGCCATACCGTTAACCAGGATCGGATCGGAGTTTATGCCGCCGCTGGATGAGGGTGATATCCTCTATATGCCGACCACCTTCCCGGGCATCTCGATCACCAAGGCCAAGGAGCTGTTGCAACAAACCGATAAGATTATCAAAACCTTTCCGGAAGTGGCATCGGTATTCGGCAAGGTCGGCCGTGCCGCTACCGCCACCGATGCAGCACCTCTGGCGATGGTGGAGACGATTATCCGGCTAAAAGAGAAGAGCGCCTGGCCGAATCCTAATAAAACCACGCAGCAGCTGATGCAGGAGATGGATGCTGCTATCCAGTTCCCGGGACTGGCCAATGCCTGGACCTATCCGATCAAGACCCGCATCGACATGCTCTCCACCGGCATCAAAACGCCGGTCGGCATCAAGGTATCGGGACCGGACCTGAGCGTGTTGCAGGATGTTGGTATGCAGATAGAGCGGGCGGTCAAGACACTGCCGGAGACCACCTCGGCCTTCAGTGACCGGGCGGCAGGCGGCTACTACCTGGATATCGACATCCAGCGCGACAAGGCGGCACGTTACGGCCTGACCATCGGTGATATAGAAGATGTGATTCAGTCGGCTATCGGCGGCATGAATGTAACGCAGACGATCGAAGGGCTGGAGCGCTACCCGGTCAACCTGCGTTACCCGCGTGATTACCGCAGTAACCCGGATGCGCTCAGGCGTGTGCTGGTTCCAACCCCGACCGGGGCGCAGGTTCCTTTGGCGGCTGTGGCTGAAATCAGCGTGCAGCGCGGGCCGCCAGTGATCAAGAGCGAGAATGCCAGACCTAATGCCTGGGTTTACGTTGATATCAGCTCCAGCGATATCGGCGGTTATGTAGCCCGCGCCAAACAGGTCATTGGTGATCAGGTGAAGGTACCGGCCGGATATACATTGGAGTGGTCCGGTCAGTTTGAATATATGCAGCGGGCAGCGGCAAAAATGCGCATCGTAATACCTGCCACCCTGTTGCTGATCTTCCTGCTGCTCTACTTCAACTTCGGCAACCTGATGGCACCGGTGGTGGTGATGTTATCGGTACCCTTTGCCCTGATCGGCGGCTTCTGGCTGGTCTGGTGGCTGGGCTTTAATCTCAGCGTGGCGGTTGCCGTAGGCTTTATTGCGCTGGCGGGCGTTGCGGCTGAAATCGGCGTACTGGTGCTAACCTTTATCGATCAGGAGGTGGCGCGCCGGCGTAAAGATGCCGGCGGCAAGCTGAGCCCTGATATACTGCGGATGGCCGTACAGAGCGGTGTCGCCAAGCGCGTGCGCCCGATAGCCATGACCGCGACAGCGGTGATTGCAGGGCTGGTTCCGATTATGATGGGTGCGGGTACCGGTTCCGACGTCATGCAGCGCATTGCTGCACCAATGATCGGTGGCATGGTAACAACAACAGTGATGTGTCTGATCGTGCTGCCTGTAATATACGGCATGATCCTGCAGATCAGGGAAGCACGCACCGATGCGTGATAACAGTTTCTAACTTGGAAATGATAAATAAGGAGATCAACATGAACAGATCAAGGAAGGCATGGCTGTTATTAGGCGCAGCTCTGGCGCTGGCCGCTTGCGACAGTTCCACCGGCACAGCAGAAATCAGCACACCACCGGCAACACCGGTTGCAGCCAGGGCCGACACTGCTGCTACGGGACCAGAAGTGGTCATGTATAAATCGCCCGGGTGCGAATGCTGCAGCAAGTGGGCCGATCATCTGAAGGGTTCGGGCTTTTCGGTCATCGAATACAAGCGCGACGATATGGATGCCATCAAGGCTACGAATCACGTAACCGGAAAGCTGGCATCCTGCCACACCGCCATTGTCGATGGTTATGTGATCGAAGGTCATGTGCCGGCAGCTGATGTGGAGCGCCTGCTGAAAGAGCGCCCGGCCAATGTGGTTGGCCTGACAGCACCCGGCATGCCGATGAAGTCACCCGGCATGCAGAGCGTTGGCCAGAAGCCCGAGGGTTATGATGTGCTGGCCTTTGACAAGGATGGCAAGTCAACCGTGTACCACAGCTACTAAGCTATGCTGCGCTACATGATACGAGCCCTTGGGCTAGCGATTCTGGCCGGCTGGCTGGCCGCCTGTTCGGGTGAGCCCGGTGGCTCTGCTACGACACTGCCGGTCAAGAACCAGCCTATGCCATTATTCCAGATGAGCACACTGGACGGCAAAGCTGTGGATAGTCACAAGTTGTTTGCCGGCAAGGTGGTGATCCTGAATGTATGGGCCACCTGGTGCCCGCCCTGCCGCAAGGAGATGCCGGATCTGATCCGGCTCTCCCGACTGCTGCCGGCCAATAAATTCCTGGTGGTCGGGCTGGCCGCTGATAATCAGATTGAGGACGTGCGCACATTTATCGAGGAGCAGCATATCCCTTTCCCGATCTACTGGGACAGAGGCGGCAAACAGGTGGCAGGGCCTCAGCTGGGGGCCTATAAATTCCCGGAGACCTTTATCATCAACCGGCGCGGTCTGTATGTGGAAAAGATAAACGGCGCTTTTCCCTGGGCTTCGCCACAAACCGTGGCCATACTCAATGCCATCTATAACACCGGCAAAATACCGGATCCGGCAGGCAGCAGCGGCGCACCATAACCGTATCCGGACAGACCGGTCCGGTCACACAAGAGCGCGAAATCAAGACTGAGATCAGTTATACTTGCAAGGCTTGGTTGATTCAATGCTGGATAGGAGCATCGACGTGCGTGAGCTGATATTGAACGCCGACCTGAAATTCATGGATCTGTATCAGCGGCATGGACTGCTGCAGGTCGATGCCCTGTTTATCAAGCAGTTGCGAGCAGCAGATAGCGATCTCTGTCATCAGCTATTGCAGGCACGCTCCACCGCCGCATCAACTGCAGAAACAGATCAGAGCGCGCTGCTGCTCAGGCTGGCGCCATTTCTGGAAACATTTATTGCCGGCTTCTTCGGCATAGAGAAGGAGATAAAGCTGCTGGCCGACAGGCAGGCGGCACTGACACCGCTGTATGCATGTAAAAAGCAGTTTGTGCAGCGGGTCGTCAAAAAATCCGCCAACGATTACCTGAGCGATGATGCAGCACTGCTGCTTGCCGATGAGCTGGCAGGCATGTTTGGCGAGCCGTTGAGCGAGCTGGCTTTTGCCTCTCATGTCATGCTGTGGCTGCAGAGCAGCGATGCAAGTGCCGAAGCCCTGGAAAAAGCAGGTGCTTACGCAGTCTGGGCTGTAAAGAGCGAGAGTGGCAGAAGACAATATGCCGATGGCGTGCTGTTCCGCCTGCCTACGGCAGTGAATCCCGGACTGTTGGTGCCATTTGAGCAGGTAGAGATCAACGGCACAAAGCAGATGCAGGGGCCACGTGACACACTGCGCCATCGCGAGGGCTTTCAGCTAACCGATGCCGGCACCGACCTGACGGGGGCCCTTGATCAGGCCAATTATTGCGTCTGGTGCCATCATCAGGGACGTGACTCCTGCTCCACAGGCATGCTGGATAAAAAATCTGGCGCCTTCAGAGACAGCTCTTTTGGCGTGCAGCTGGCCGGCTGCCCGCTGAATGAGCAGATCTCCGAAATGAATATGCTTGCCTCCGGGGGGCATATGCTCGCGGCACTGGCCGTGGTTTGTGTGAATAACCCCATGCTGGCAGCCACCGGTCACCGTATCTGCAATGACTGCGTCAAAGCCTGTATCTATCAGAAGCAGGAAGCGGTGAGCATCCCCGAGATCGAGTCACGCATCCTGAAGGAGATATTAAACCTGCCGTGGGGATTCGAGATTTACAGCCTGTTGACCCGCTGGAATCCACTGAATCTGGCGCGTCCGCTACCCAGGCCAGATTCCGGCTACAAGGTGCTGGTCGCAGGCCTTGGCCCAGCAGGCTTTACACTGGCCCATCAACTGATGAACGAGGGACACACTATTGTCGCTGTCGATGGGCTTAAGGTCGAGCCGCTGCCGGCCGATATTTCAGGTGTTACCACGCAGCACAAACGCGTGACCTTCAAACCTGTGCATAACATCAGCGATCTGTATGAGTCACTGGATGATCGGGTCATGGCCGGATTCGGCGGAGTCACCGAATACGGCATCACCGTACGCTGGGACAAAAATTATCTTAAAATCATCCGCCTGCTCATCGAGCGCCGTGCACAATTCGCCATGTTCGGCGGCGTACGTCTGGGCAGCACACTGAATTTCGATGATGCCTTTGCCATGGGATTTGATCATATCGCGCTCTGCCTCGGTGCGGGTGCTCCGACCACGATCCCGATCACCAACGGCATGGCCAGAGGCGTTCGGCAGGCATCCGATTTCCTTATGGCGCTGCAACTGACAGGTGCTGCCAGAAGCAACTCCATCGCCAATCTGCAGATCCGTCTGCCGGTTGTTGTCGTTGGCGGCGGCCTGACAGCGATAGATACAGCTACCGAGGCTCTGGCCTATTATCCGCTGCAAGTAGAGAAATTCCTCAGTCGTTACGAGCTGCTGGCAGCAGAGCGTGGCGCTGACAGGGTTCGTGCCGGCTGGAGTGAGGAGGAGTCGATCATCGCTGATGAGTTCCTCGCTCACGCCCGCGCCATTCGCAGCGAGCGGGAAGCAGCGGCAGAAGCGGGACGCACGCCGGATATCCTGCATCTGCTCAACAATTGGGGCGGCTCGACGGTGGCCTATCGCAGACGTTTGATCGATGCGCCGAGCTACCGCTTGAATCATGAGGAGATCACCAGAGCTATGCAGGAGGGGATCCGCTTCTGCGAGCTGCTCTCGCCCGCATCCATTGCGGTGGATCGCTTCGGCCATGCCGAAGCCATTGATATGCAACGCATGCAGTACAATGAAGATGGCCAAATCGAAGCCTGCGTCGACACAACGATACAGCTACCGGCACATGCGATCATTGTAGCCGCAGGCACCAGACCCAATGTAGTACTGAGCGAGGAGTATCCCGGTCAAGTCCCGCTCGATGGTAAATATTTTCAGGCAGTGGATATTGATGGCAATCCGGTAACGCCCGAGCGCAGCACCAAGCCTGACCGGGCTTATATGCTCAACCATATCCGTGACGATGGCCGCGCCATCAGCTTTTTCGGCGACCTGCACCCCTCCTATGCCGGCAATGTGGTCAAGGCCATTGCCAGTGCAACACAGGGGTATCCGATGATAGATCGCATACTGGCAAAACAGCCGCCGTCGCAGGTCAGCGCCTCAGCGCTGTTTGCCCGTCTGGCGCACGAGTTATGCGCAACCGTGCAGCGTGTAGAGCGGCTCACCCCGAATATCGTCGAGGTTACCGTACATGCACCCCATGCTGCCCGTGCCTTTCAGCCCGGGCAGTTTTACCGCCTGCAAAATTATGAGGCGAACGCCAAACATGCGGCGGAGACGCTGCTGGCCATGGAGGGCGTAGCACTGACAGGTGCCGAAGTCGATGTGGAGCGGGGGCTGGTATCGATGATACTGCTGGAAATGGGCGGATCTTCTGATTTATGTGCCTACCTGCAAGAGGGTGAGCCGGTGGTATTGATGGGACCGACCGGGCATGCCAGCGACATTGTCGGTGGTGAAAATGTGCTGCTGATTGGCGGCGGCCTGGGTAATGCCGTGCTCTTCTCCATCGGTTCGGCCTTTCGCAAGGCGGGCTCCAGGGTGCTCTATTTCGCCGGCTACAAGCAGTTGATCGACCGCTACAAGGTGGCCGAAATCGAGGCGGCAGCCGATCAGATTGTCTGGTGCTGCGATCAGGCACCGGGCTTTGCTCCCGGCAGGCCGCAGGACAGCGCCTTTGTCGGCAATATGATCAAGGCTCTGGCCGCTTACGGCAGGGGTGAGCTGGGCAGTGCCGGCATACCGCTGCATCAGATCGACCGCTTGATTGTCATCGGCTCCGCAGGCCTGATGAGCGTTATTACCGATGCCCGGCATGGTGTGCTCCAGCGCTATTTGAAACCGGATCATATTGCACTCGGCTCCATCAATTCGCCGATGCAGTGCATGATGAAAAAGATCTGCGGCCAGTGCATGCAGCAGCACAAGGATCCGGAAACTGGAAAACCAACCCGCGTGGTCTTCTCCTGTTTTAATCAGGATCAGCTACTGGATGAGGTGGATTTCAAGATGCTCATGCAGCGCCTGCAACAGCAATCCGTGCAGGAGAAGCTTACCAAACAGTGGATCGACCGCTGCCTGCAGCAGCTTGGCTTACGGCAGAACAGGGCAAACTAAATGGGGGATGCCTCCTCAAGCCATCACGCAGATCGATCGTGCTCACTTCCGCGTTAATTGCGCCTCGAACAATGCTGCCGGCACTGGCTTGCCGAACAGGTATCCCTGATAGTGCGTACAGCAACTATGCTTGAGTGATTGCAGCTGTTCTGTTGTTTCAACCCCTTCAGCAATGACACCCAGCCCCAGATTATGGGCCATGGCAATGATGGTGCCGACAATCGCTTTATCACTGCTATCGATGGCAATATCGCGCACAAAAGACTGGTCAATCTTGAGCTGATCGAGTGGCAAGCGCTTAAGGTATTGCAGCGATGAATAGCCTGTACCAAAGTCATCCAGTGAAAACTGGATACCGGTCTTTTTCAACACATACATACTCTTAATGGTATCTTCGATATCACGCTGCAGCATACTTTCGGTCAGCTCCAGCTTGAGCAGCATGGGGTTAATGCCGTGGCGCTGTACTGTTTCATGCACCCGATCGACAAAATCGGCCTGATGGAACTGCTTGGCACTTACATTCACCGCCAGATTGAGATGACGGGTGAGGGAATCAGACTCCCAGGCCTTGAGCTGGGCACAAGCCGTATCCAGCACCCACTGTCCAATGGGCAGGATTAGCCCTGTCTCTTCTGCCAGCGGGATAAATTGTGCCGGCGATACAGAGCCACGCTCCGGGTGTATCCAGCGAATCAGTGCCTCGGCGCCGCGCGGGTGGTGTGAGCTGTCGACCTGTACCTGATAGAATAACTGGAACTGCTGCTTTTCCAGTGCATTGCGTAATTCGCTTTCGAGGTCTGCACGGTCGTTCACGATCTCCTGCATCACCGGGTCAAAAAAGCGCAGCACATTGCGGCCACATTTCTTGGCCTGATACATGGCGATGTCGGCTTGCTTGAGCAGTTCGTTTGTATCCAGATTGCTGTTGTTGAACAGCGCTGCACCAATGCTGGGGGTGCTACGGCATTCATGCGCGGCAAGCCGGTAAGGCTCGCCCAGCGTAGCGATAATTTTCTCGCCAATAATTTCCGTCTGGGAAGCGGCCCGCATCGGCTGAGTACTCAGCTCCTCCAGCAATACCACAAACTCGTCACCGCCGAGCCTGGCGACAGTGTCGCCTTCACGTACACAGGACTTTAAGCGCCCGCCCACCTGCTGCAGCAACAGGTCTCCAACATCATGGCCGAGCGTGTCGTTGAGAATTTTGAAGTTATCCAGATCAATGAACAGTAATGCACCTTCCCGTCCACTACGCGCACTGGAAACCAGTGCCTGAGTGAGCCGGTCATGCAGCAGACGGCGGTTGGGCAGACCGGTAAGCGGGTCGTAAAACGCCAGATTTTTGATCTCTTCTTCTGCTGCCTTACGCGCGGAAATATCGATGTGTGATCCGATATAGTGGGAGACTTCACCATCGCGTCCTTTCACTGCAGAGATGCTCAGCCATTTGGGGTAAATCTCTCCATTTTTCCGGCGATCCCAGACTTCACCCTGCCATGAGCCGGTGCTAAGGATGGATTCCCACATGCGGGCATAAAAGGCCGCATCGTGTCGACCGGATTTAAGTATCTTCGGTGTGTGACCGACGGCTTCAGCGGCTGTAAAACCGGTGCTGTCGGAAAATGCCTGATTCACGCGCAGAATCACGCCGGCTGGATCAGTGATCATCAGGCTGTCTTGCGAATCGAAGGCCATAGCGGCGATACGCAGGTCGCTCTCGGCTTGCTTGCGTTCGGTAATATCTCTGAATGTGACAACCGCTCCGACCAGTATCTCTTCTTCATATATCGGTGTGCTGGTATACTCGACAGGAAAGTTTGAACCATCTTTACGCCATAGTACTTCGTTTACCACGGTATGGATCTGCCCATCGGTAAATGCCGCATACATGGGGCACTGTTCGCGTGGATAAAGTGATCCGTCTGTATGGCTGTGATGAACCTGATTATGCATAGGTTTACCTATAAGCTCATCAGCAGCGTAGCCAAGCATCCTGGCTGCGGCATTGTTAACAAATGTCGTATTCCCCTGCTTATCCAGCCCGTAAATGCCTTCTCCTGCCGAATTCAGGATCAGGTTCTGCTGGTAACGGATGCGTTCCAGATCTGCTGTTCTGCTCCTGACAGATCTGCGTAAACTGATGGCATGCATGATGAGCAGAAGAATGATGGAAATCAGCAATGTGGTGCCGAATGTCCAGCTGTGTTCTTTAATGACCTTCAACACACTCTCTTTTGGCTGGAAGAGCGCCTCTGAAACAGCAAAATTGGCTGGCAGCAGCCCCTGGGCGATGTAAACAGCAGCTATATCAGACCAACGTTGCTGCCTCATGTAACCAATTTGAACAACATCGCTCTCGATCATCTCTCTTGTCTTGCGCGCTTCAAATCCCAGCTGCTCCTGAGACAGTTTCTGCGTATTGTATTTCGTTTGGATGACAGCGATTGTCTCATCAATATGCGCAAGTGCATATTGCCAGCCTCGAAGCGAAGCTTGAGTAAATGCCCGGACCTTTTCCGGCTGCTCCTTGATGTTCTCATCAGTAGTAATCAATACATCGCCATAGAAATCGATGCCCTGCTGGTTGGGGTGCAGGATGCGATAAGGTATACCCATCAACTCCAGTTGATGCGGCTGGTCAGTGATATAACCGGCAAAAGCATCGGTTTTTCCGTTGACCAGATCACGAATATCGAAACTTGTATCCTGTCTGATAAAATCAGCTGAAGTGAGGCCTGCAGCTCCCATAGCCGCATCAATATCGGCGTTCAGGCCTGGCACCAGCATGACTCGTTTGCCGCGCAGGTCTGAAAAACTGTTGATGCCGGAATCGTTTCTGACGATCAGGGCAAGCGGGGAGTGCTGAAAAATAGCCGCTACCACCTTGACCGGCGCCCCCCCGGCACGGGTCAGCAACACACCGGGATCCGCTACGACGAAGTCAGCATGGCCATTGAGTAGCGCATCAACAGGCATTTTGCCGACTTCACCTGCACGAATATCGACTTCAAAGCCGGCATCACGATAAAAACCTTTCTCTGCGGCCATATAAAAACCGGCAAACTGAAACTGGTGCATCCACTTCAACTGCAGGGTGACAGGCTCGGCTTCTGCGCTTGCAACAAAAGAGAACAGGCAGAAAACAAGACTGACTATGTTTCTTTTCGGACAAACCACCATCAATATATGCCAACATTTTTAATACACATATCACTGCTGTCCGGTTAAACATTGATCAGGCTCAGTTGGTTTAAATTTTCAGTTGGTTGTCGTTTTGGTGGAGGCGATTGTTTCATCACTAA
>PFXI01000100.1 GCA_002791575.1 Zetaproteobacteria bacterium CG_4_9_14_3_um_filter_54_145
AATGCCAAGTATCTGTTGGTATAAATGCTTGTCTCTCATTAACCAAATATAGCTGATTCTTAGATTTTACCCACACAACTTCGTGAAGCGCCAAAAAATATAGCGTAGCCATGCAGCACTATGTTGATATGGTGAATGGCCTGTAATGAGATCCACCATCGCTACACCACTGCTTGGCTAATGGTATAACAGTTCGCCTTTACAATACCTTTGCATATATTTGCAGAGCAGATGCACTGCCATACATTCATCCACCTAGGATTCCCCCATGCGGGACACATCCCCCAGGAGAGAAGAGATGAAACGAATTCTTAGCGCAGTAGTAGTGACCACCGCCCTGTTTGCCGCACCTGTTGTGCAGGCTGCATCCTATCAGGACCGCGCCATGGGTACGGGTGCTGTAGTCGGCGCCACCACCGGCGCCGTTATAGGCTCCGGTCAGAATCAGGCCGTACAGGGTGCTATTTTCGGTGCGGTTCTCGGCACCATCGCCGGAGCAGTGATTGCCAGCCAGCATCAACCGGCGGCATACGTCGTTCAGCAGCCACGTCCGCGTCATCAGGCATACACGCATCGTGGTGAGTACCACAAGCCCGTGCATGTTGCCCGGTATCGTACCATATTCACATCAGCGGTATGTCGCATCCGACAATCGCGGACATAACAAGGCATACAGCCGCAGCAACCACCGTCAGCAAGAGCGGTATGTTGCATACAACCATCGCGAACATAACAAGGCATACGGCCGCAGCAACAACCGTCAACATGAGCGTTATGTCGCCTTCAATAACAGTTACGGCCACGAACGCGGTGACAGGCGTTAACACTGCTGAATCTTGATCAATCCGAGAAAAGCGCCCCCCGTTTAAAACGGGGGGCGCTTTTTTTAGGTTCATCGCACATTAGCGGGAAACATGGCTGAAGAAAGCTTTTGATCCCCTGTAAGCGATAATAGCTGCTTTTAAAGCTACATACTACTCTGCTAAAGCAGAGCATTCCCCTTTCTTTATCGGTAAAGAAAGGGGTGAAAGACAAATCTGCAGGAGAGCAGATTTGGACTGCCTCAGCAGCCCGCAGGGTGAGGCACACGGATGTGCCGAATAACAAAAAGGCAGGAAAGCCGTTTGGACATGCCACGGGCACGCCCGCAGGGTGAGGCACACGGATGTGCCGAATCAAAATGTCCAACCTGTTCAATACAGAGCCCTATCGCGCGGCGGGGTAACGCCGCTTGCTCCTCATACGAGCCATTCACTACAGCCGCCGCATCCGCAGCTTGTTCCTGTAGTGAATAACTCTATTCGGCAACTCTATAAGGGGGAATCAGGCGGTATTGTCCCTGCGTGCACGGGAATGAACTCATATCTCCATCATCAATAGCAGGAGAGGAAGCGTCATCAGTTCATCTTTACCAACACTGGTTCCCGGATTTCCGTGATGAATCTTTTTTTATAACTGTCTGTACGCAATGATTAGAGCATAGAAACAACTCAGGCTGCGTTACGCATCAGCCCGGTAACTTTGGCCACGTAGTTTACTGTCTCCTGTGGCATGCGCTCCGGATTACGTTCGAGATTGCCCATCCCCCAGTTGTAGGCGGCCAGCGCCAGTCCGGCATCCCCGTGGTAGCGATCCATCAGCTGTTTGAGGTATCTGCTCCCGGCCTGAATATTCTCTTCAGGATCAAAGGCATCCTTCACACCGAGATCTGCTGCAGTACCCGGCATCAGCTGCATCAGCCCCTGTGCGCCGACTGGCGATACGGCCTGCGCATCGAAATCGCTCTCGGTCTGAATCACCGCTTCAATCAACTTCGGATCCAGTCCGTGCGCTGCTGCCGCACGGGCAATAGCAGCGCCAAAGGGTTTTGTGCCGCCTTCGCTGGCGACCACTGCCGCAGGTACGGCCTCTGCTACGGCAACATCCGGCCTGACTGCTGGCTGTGGTGGCACCGATGCCGACATTGGTGCTGATGGTGATGGTGCGGCCGAAGCATGCTCGAGATCAGCCTTCGTCGCTTGAGCCACGCTATTGCGCATGGCCATAAACAGATCGGTCGATATAAAGCCCGCATCTGAAGTGCCAGTTGCTGCTGCCTCATCAGAAAAGAGCATATGCATGCTGGCTCGCTCAAGCGCCGAGATCAGGTTCGCAGCCAGTGAGCGAATCGCAGCCGGCGTCAGTTTTTCAGGCGATACTGCTGACGATGTACCGATACCCTTGTCCATATAGTACTGGAACAGATCGGCAGAGGCCTTGGCACTGCCCTGCTCAGGCTGTTTGATCACCTTTGTCATCCATGGCGATTGGCTAATATGCAAGTGACTGCTCATAACGACAGCTCAGCAATAGACGTGCCATAATCGGAATCCGGTTTTCCATACAGCGGGTGAGATTACGTCAAGCTTTAACCATTTTTCTCTGCGACTCTCTCAGTATATCAGTTTTCAAGTGCTTCATATCCAACCAGTCGATCGCTTCATCCATATCCCGATACACACGTGAATCGATGCGTGCTTGCTCTGCAATGGAGGCATAGACACGAGCCAATCCGAATACGACATCCGTGGCTACGACAATCGCACCCTTGCCACCGGTGGTGCGCAACTGCCCTTTCTCCATTCCGGCTGACACCATCAAGCCCGTAGCATCAAGCTCTGAGATATCATTCAGGTAGCGGCAATCGGCCAGCTCAATCAAACCGGCATAAGCTGCGTTTTCCCTGTTCATGATAATCACATGCTCGCCAATTTCCGCATTGGTTAATTTTCCGGAAATCAGCGTAAGCACAAAGTTATGTTCACGATAATAGATGCGATCAATTGCCATGCATGCAGTATAAAAATAAATATCTGCCCGTACAACTGTTGTATTAGGCATTAAACGCCTGCCCTGCACCTGTGGCAGTCAGGAGGTGGCATACAGTACACTGATACGCAGATCAGCGCTGCACTCAGCCAGCGACGGTCAGCATTGTGCTGCCGCAACTGCTTCACGTTGCTACCTGTTTCCCATGCGGGGATTGCGTCCTGCCGGCCGACAGCCAGAGTATCATCATCGATAATATGATTACTGGAGACATCATGAATGTGATCTATCTGCACGGCTTTGCCAGCTCGGGCAACAGCAGCAAAAGCGACTGGCTGCGCCGGCAACTGGACGACGCAGCGCATGAATTTTTCTCGCCCGATCTGCCTGACAAACCGCGCGAAGCAGGACTTTTTCTGGACGACTATCTGGCCTCATTCAACGGTAAAGCCGCCTGTCTGATCGGCACATCGCTCGGCGGCTTCTTTGCTGCATTCTATGGTGCAAAACTGGGCTGGCCTGCAGTGCTGATTAACCCGCTGGCCGATGTGCATGACCTGACCGGTTCGGCCATGGGCGAGAACGTAAATTTCGCCAGCGGTGCAAGCTTTATCCTGGACCAGGCCGATGCCGATCACCTGTACGCAATGAGTGATGCGATGCAACACTCTGATCCAGGCAACACGCTGTTATTGCTCGATAAGGGCGATGATGTGCTCGACTATCACAAGGCCGTGGCCCGCTATGGAAAGCATGCCCGTACCCGCCTGTTTGACGGCGGCAGCCACCGCTTTGAGCACCTGCCTGAATCGATGCCGGAGATTATCTCACTGCTTTAAATAGCAGCAGGCACCCGCCGGAAACGGGTACCTGCTTTGCTCCTGTTTTGGTGAATCAGACAATCAATGCCAGAGCAGCATTAAAGGTTGCACTTGGTCGCATGGCAGCCTCCAGCCGGGTCGGGTCGGCGTGGTAATAACCACCGAGATCCAACGGCTTGCCCTGTGCTGCTGCAAGCTCTGCAACTATCGCCTGTTCCTGCTCAGCCAGTGTTTGTGCCAGCGGTGCAAACTGCGCCTGCAAGGCTTTATCGTCACTCTGCTCGGCCAGTGCCTGAGCCCAGTAGAGCGTCAGATAAAAGTGGCTGCCGCGATTATCCAGCTCATTAACCCGGCGTGATGGTGATTTGTTGTTTTTCAGGAATATGCCATTGGCCCGGTTCAGTGCTGTAGCCAGAACACCTGCCTTGGTATTGCCCGTCTTGGCCGCCATATCTTCCAGCGACACTGCCAGTGCCAGGAATTCGCCGAGTGAGTCCCAGCGCAAATGGCCCTCCTGCACAAACTGCTGCACATGCTTGGGTGCCGAGCCGCCTGCTCCGGTCTCAAACAGGCCGCCGCCGGCCAGCAGAGGCACGATCGAGAGCATTTTGGCACTGGTACCCAGCTCCAGAATCGGAAACAGATCGGTCAGGTAGTCACGCAGCACATTGCCGGTCACCGAAATGGTATCAAGACCGGCCTTCACCCGGGCCAGCGCATGACGCGCCGCTTCCTCCGGCGACATGATGCGAATATCGAGACCGCTTGTATCCTGCTCCTGCAGGTAACGTGTCACTATCGTAATCAGGTTGGCATCGTGCGCCCGCTTGTCATCCAGCCAGAAAATTGCCGGATTGCCGGTTGCACGCGCCCGGCTGACAGCCAGCTTCACCCAATCACGGATCGGAGCATCCTTGGCCTGACACATGCGCCAGATATCACCCTGCTCCACCTGATGCTGCATCAGCACCTTACCGTCCTGATCGACCACCCGCACGCTGCCGTCGGCCGGGATCAGGAATGTTTTGTCGTGCGAGCCATACTCTTCAGCCTTCTGCGCCATCAGTCCCACATTGGCAACATTGCCCATCGTTACCGGATCAAAGGCGCCATTCTCCCGGCAGAAACTGATCGCCTCCTGATAGACACCGGCATAGCAGCGATCGGGGATCATCGCCTTCATATCATGCAGCTTGCCATCGGCACCCCACATCTTGCCGGAAGAGCGAATAGCGGCCGGCATCGATGCATCAATAATCACATCACTTGGCACGTGTAAGTTTGTGATTCCCTTATCGGAATCAACCATCGCCAGCGGCGGATTAACGGCGTTGGCAGCCTGAATATCCGCCTCGATTTCAGCCCGTTTGGCCGCGGGCAATGAGACGATTTTAGCATATACATCGCCGAGCCCGTTGCTGGCATCGACACCGAGCTCTGCAAACAGCGCCGCATGCTTGTCAAACAGCTCGCCAAAATAGACGGTCACCGCATGGCCGAACATGATCGGATCGGATACCTTCATCATTGTCGCTTTCAGGTGCAGTGAGAGCAGAATACCGCTCTGTTTGGCATCGGCGATCTCTTTGGCATAAAACGCGCGCAGCGCCTTGCGGCTCATCACCGAGGCATCAATCACCTCACCGGGCAGCAGCGGTGTACTCTG
The DNA here is from genome assembly GCA_002791575.1 of Zetaproteobacteria bacterium CG_4_9_14_3_um_filter_54_145. Taxonomy (GTDB): domain Bacteria; phylum Pseudomonadota; class Zetaproteobacteria; order Mariprofundales; family Mariprofundaceae; genus Mariprofundus. The sequence goes on from PFXI01000100.1 coordinate 5,296, forward strand.
CTTGAGTATGGTTACATTACCGCTTGTATCAGTCAGTTCAATTTTCACATCATCGGCTTTAGCCAGCACGACCGATTGCTCGCTGCCATAAAAATCACCATCAGTCATGTGCGCCACATGCGATTGAGAATCGCTGCTCCATGCCCCCATCGCGTGCGGGTTATCTCTGGCATACTGTTTAACAGCATCGGCCACACGGCGATCGGAGTTACCCTCTCGCAGTACAGGGTTCACCGCACTGCCGAGTACCTTTGAGAAACGTGCCCGAAGCTCCTTGTCTGCTTCACTATTGACCTCTTCCGGGTAGCTTGGAATATCATAACCATGCGCCTGCAACTCACTGACCGCGGCGCATAGCTGCGGAATCGAAGCACTAACATTGGGCAACTTAATGATATTGGCTTCAGCGGTTTTGGCCAAAGCACCCAGCTCACTCAATGCATCCGGTTGCCTCTGCGCCTCACTGAGCTTCTCCGGGAAATTCGCAATGATTCTGCCAGCCAGTGAAATATCCTTGGTTTCCACATTCACACCGGCGGCTTTGGTAAAGGCCTGCACAATCGGGAGCAACGACCAGGTGGCCAGCGCCGGAGCTTCATCCGTTTTGGTGTAGATAATCGTAGGAGTTTTTGAAGTCATGTCTCTTCCTTGTTGGTGAAGGGGATGGGGTTATCTTAAACAATAGTGATTGCGCCGAGTTTAACAGCAGAGGATCTATTGAGTAGTGGTGATTCCCCGCGTCAGCCAAATATCCGGCTGAAACTGTTGTTACCTGATGATTGGGATGCCTCGGAACAGATAGCAATTTAGTGAGCCACCACACAGTAAATTCCGGCGACCAGAGGTTGAATAGAGCCATCTATTTTACTAAAGACAGAGGAGATAAGATCATGAGAATAAAAAAACAAAAACACTCACATGATAAACCGGGGCGTGATCTGCTGATGGCCATGGCGATCCTTATCGCACTGTACGGCATTTATACGCTACAAATTGCCTGAAACTTTAAACATAGAAAAACCATCACACACCGGACTACGTTTCCGTACTCTCCGCCATATAAGTCTTAACACTCCGGTTAGAGCCAGACAGATGCCCGGCTGCTCTCCTCTTCGGTCATCTGAAGCAATCATTTCAACAGATTCTCAAATATGTGCTATAGCTCCGCGCATCCCCCGGTAATCCACTTTCCTACGCATCATTCCCGCAATCGAACGCTTGAACCTGTCACCATATTGAGAAGATCATCCAACCTGCAGGTTCCAGTTGAAAGCCCCACTCTATTATTCCAATTCAAAGTCGCGCCCAATTCCAGTTCAAAATTCGAGTAACGCAGTCATCTGGGCCGCAGGTCACCACAGGCAGATGCCGGCCATAACCAGTCATTCAAAGCGTTCGTCAAGGTTCCTCGATCTTGACCTTTCCCGCTCAGCTTCACCTTCCGCCCATTCATGCAAGCGAGCATCTAGTACTCTCGCCTGCTCCACGACGATTGGGTCAGAATGTTGGAAGAGTGCTTTGGCGAGGCTCCTTCTTCCTTCAATAATTGTTGCACGGGACCCCGACCAGCTATTAGGGCAAAGGTGTGAGCTAAGCGCATCAATTACCGCTGCTTTATCCGGAGCCTTATCAATTATTTTCAATGCAATATCTGACCATCGATTCATTTCTTGCTCATTCTGCACGACAACTGGAGATATGATTGACGCTAAGCGCAAATATCGCTGATCTGGATTTAATTGAGCCCAAGAGATTACAGAGTCAACAGGTGCTTCATTAATTGGAAAACGATCATTCAATAAATAAAAATCGATTTTCCTATTGTCCCCCTTGTGCTCGCCGACAAACTCGTCCAAAGCAATTACTGTCTGTTCCTTAAATAAATATTTCACTAATGCTTTGCAGCTATTGATTGACTCTCCGTGATCAACGATGGCTGTATATATTGTTTGGCACAGCTTCTTAGCAACGGCGGATGCATCAGGGCCAACCAGACAAACTTTGGCCACTTGCTCCAAGTGGTGATAGCCAATTGTAGACATTATTTTAAGCTCAGTTTTTGCAAGCAATGCCTGGCCACACTCCATAAGCTCTGGAGCTATAGGCTGCGTATCTAACCTGAATAATTCATAAAAAGAGGTGAGCCCCGCCTAACCCATTGATATAATGGTGGTTCCGCAACCCGTGCTTCGGACGAAGCAAGCCA
>PFXI01000114.1 GCA_002791575.1 Zetaproteobacteria bacterium CG_4_9_14_3_um_filter_54_145
GGTAAATTTGCTGTCTAGATAACTACAAATATACCATAAACGTTGGGAATTCAGGCCTACTTTATTACTGCGAAATCTTTAACCGGACAGCAGTGATGGTTTATAATGACAGCCATGATGATGATCGCGAGCAGTGTTCAGGCGGCAGAGACAGCGCGGGCCACCTTTGCTGCCGGCTGTTTCTGGTGCATGGAGCACCCCTTCGATGAGTTGCCGGGCGTGATCTCCACTACATCCGGCTATACCGGTGGCCACAAGGATCACCCGAGTTACGAACAGGTCTCATCCGGTTCTACAGGGCACGCTGAGGCCATTCAGGTACTCTTTGATCCGCAGCAGGTCAGCTATCAGCAGCTGCTCGATGTATACTGGCGCAATTCCGATCCGACGACGGCCAACCGCCAGTTCTGCGATGTAGGCAGCCAGTACCGGCCGGCTATTTTCTACCATAATGATGAGCAGAAACGGCTGGCTGAAGCTTCCAAACGGGCACTTGAGCAGAGCCGGCCGTTTAAACAGAGTATTGTGACCGGCATCGTGGCGGCCACCGCCTTCTGGCCGGCAGAGGAGTATCACCAGGACTACTATCTGAAAAATCCGCTGCGCTATAAATTTTATCGCTACAACTGCGGGCGTGATCAGCGCTTACAGCAGCTGTGGGGAGAATCAAAGTGAAACGACGCACATTTATGCGGGCGGCAATCACCGCGGTTGCACTGGCGAGTCTGCCACGCGCGCTGTATGCGGAGAGCAACTTGCAGGCTGGCGTGATTGGGAAGCTGGTAAAGACAGATGATGAGTGGCGCAAGATGCTGACGCCGGCCCAGTTTGAGGTGCTGCGCAATGCGGGCACCGAGCCCGCCTTCAGCAGCACCCTGAACAAGGAGTACAGCGATGGAGTCTATGTGTGTGCCGGCTGCGCCCTGCCGCTGTTCGAGTCACGCACAAAATTCGACAGCGGTACCGGCTGGCCGAGCTTTTATGCGCCTATTGAGGGTCATACCGAGACCAGCCGCGACTTCAAACTGATCTGGCCACGTACCGAATACCACTGCGCCCGTTGCGGCGGTCATCAGGGCCATGTGTTCGATGACGGACCGGCCCCGACCGGCCAGCGCTGGTGTAATAACGGCGTTGCCCTGCGCTTCATCCCTGCCTGACTTTTTCAGCTTCTCTGATCGATATGAAAATGTCAGAGTCGGGACATGGCTGAATCGCAAGCAAACACACAGATTTATCGGGTCGATCTGGGCCCGCGCTCCTATGACATCCACATTGAAGCCGGTTGCCTCAAGCGCATCGGACAGGCACTTACTGGTCTGTTTTCCCGACCTGCCCGCTGCATGGTCATCAGCAATGTCACCGTTGCACCGCTCTATATGGCAACGGTACGGCAGTCACTGGAACAGGCCGGCTGGCTGGTCAGCGAATGCATCCTGCCCGATGGCGAGCGCTACAAGACCATGGAGTCGTTCAGCCTGATTATGGATGCGCTGATGGAAGCACGCCTGTCGCGCAACGAGCCGGTCATTGCACTCGGCGGCGGCGTGGTGGGCGACATGACCGGCTTTGCCGCATCCTGCTACAGACGCGGCATTCCGTTTATTCAGATACCGACAACCGTACTGGCGCAGGTGGACTCCAGCGTTGGCGGTAAAACGGCAATCAATCACCCGCATGGCAAGAACATGATCGGTGCCTTCTATCAGCCCAAGCTGGTATGGGTGGATCCGGAAGTACTGCATTCGCTGGCCGCGCGAGAGATCCGGGCAGGCATTGCCGAAGCCATCAAATACGGCCTGATCCGCGATGCCGCTTTTTTTGACTGGATGGGCGCGAATATGCAGGCGGCTCTGGATCTCGATGCCGATGTGATCGCCACGATGATTCATACCTGCTGCCGCCACAAGGCCGAGGTTGTAACCCAGGATGAGACAGAACAGGGCATGCGCGCCCTGCTTAATCTGGGCCATACCTTCGGCCATGCCATTGAGTCGATGACCCGCTACACCACCTACCTGCACGGCGAGGCTGTGGCGCTCGGTACACTGCTGGCAGCCCGTCTCTCGGAGCAGACAGGGCACGCTCCCGCCGGTACCGAAAGCGCCATCGCCGCCTGCTATCAACAGGCCGGGCTCTCACTGAACATTCCGGATTTCGATGTCGCCCTCTGGCTCAATGCCATGGGTCATGACAAGAAAAACATCGGCGCCCATATTCGCTATATCCTGCTGCGTGGTATTGGCGATGCCTTTATCGCCGAAGATATCCAGCCGGATGCCATCAACAGGCTGATCGCTTCTTACCATGCATAATCGTACCCGCACATTGTTTCTTCAGCGGCAATATTCGCCTATACTAATTGACGCGCAGGCTGCCCCGGCATGGCATCCTGACCTGTTTTTCGATATCTAGAGAGAGGCGCTGCCATGGAAATCCCCTCAATTCACCCGGAACAGCAGCATCACAGCAGCCTGCTCAAACCTGCAGGCTGCATAAGCCGACTGGCGGAGATCGCCGTCTGGTTTTCCATGCGCCAGGATCTGCCTGTACCCGAGCTACTGACCCCTGCACTGGTACTGTTTGCGGCCGACCACGGGATTGGCGACGCAACAGGAGACGGTGAAAAAACCACCGATCTGTTGCGCAGCAATGCTGCCGAAGGCTCGATTATTCGCTCGTTGTGCGCACAGACCGGAGCAGAGCTGCATATCGTCGATCTTGGTGTAGCCGATTGTCTGGTCGATGTGGATGACATTGAACATGCAAAAGTGCGTTCGGCAGGCTCCGCTGATATCAGCACAGAGGCGGCCATGTCGCAAATGGATTATTGGGAGTGCGTCGGTATTGGCGAAGAGATGGCCAATCGTGCCATCGCGGGTGGTGCCAACCTGCTGATCGCCGGCTCCATCTCGTGCGGAGACAATATTGCCGTAGCTGCTGTCATTGCCGAGCTTGCCGGCCTATCGCCCGAGGTGGCGCTGGCCTCCAACGCGGATTCCGCCACCTATAGCCGTGAATTGAGCGCTGTTGAGCAGACACTTGCGCGTGCACAGGGAACCTCATCGCATGATATACTGCGTGAAATCGGCGGGCTGGAGCTGGCTGCCATGGCGGGCTTTTATCGTGCTGCGGCAGCCAGAGGCGTGCCTGTTCTGCTCGACGGGCGCGCATCAGTGGCAGCGGCCCTGGGTGCGGTTGCCTGGGACGTGCGCATTGCCGGCTGGATGCTGGCCAGCCATGTATCCGATGAGAGCGGCCATCGCGAGGCACTGGAATCGCTCGGCCTGGAGCCGCTGATGGAACTCAAATCGAGCATCAACACGGGTAAGCTGGCCACGCTGCTGCTGCCCGTACTGCAATCGGCAATCAGTCTGCAGCGCGGACTGGCTACAATCGAGGGCTGATACCCGACGACGTCGGCATCGGCCAATCAAGACATTCAGGGTGGTTACAATGACAATATGGACATCGACGGTACTGCTGCTGGCAGTAACCGCTACCGTTACCGGGCTTTACCTCTCCTGGCGACAGAAGAGCGCTGTACGCGCCCACCGCGAGCGTGTACCGGCAGCCTTTGCCGACAACGTCCAGCTGGCAGCCCATCAAAAAGCTGCCGACTACACAGCTGCCAGACTGAAGCTGGAGGATCTCTCTCAGGTGATCGGATTGATTCTGTTGCTCGCCTGGACACTAGGCGGCGGACTGAATCTGCTTGACGGCATAACCGGCTCATTCGGCTTGCCCGGTGCCTGGGGCGGCGTTGCCTTTATGCTGCTGTTTTTCCTGATTTCACAGCTGCTCGATCTGCCCGTCGATATCTACCGCACCTTCGCCATTGAGGCACGCTTCGGATTCAACAAGGTCACCCCGGCGCTCTATCTGGGTGATATGGCCAAACAGACGATGTTGATGCTGGTCATTGGTACACCGCTGCTGTGGGTGATGCTCGCCCTGATGCAGGGTGCAGGCGAGCAGTGGTGGCTCTATGCGTGGATGGTCTGGGGCGGTTTCATGCTGCTGATGATCTGGGCCTACCCGACACTGATCGCCCCCTTGTTCAACAGCTTTGAGCCGTTGCCGGACGGGGCGATGAAAACCCGTATCGAGGCACTGCTGTCGCGTTGCGGCTTCCACAGTAACGGCTTGTATGTCATGGACGGCTCACGTCGCTCCAGCCACGGCAATGCCTATTTTACCGGCCTCGGCAAAGCCAAGCGCATTGTCTTTTTCGACACCCTGATCAAGCAGCTGCAAGCGGAAGAGACAGAAGCCGTACTGGCGCATGAGCTGGGTCATTTCCACCACGGCCATGTCAAAAGACAGATCGTTATCATGCTGCTGATGTCGCTGATCGGTTTTGCACTGCTCGGCTGGGTTTCGCAGCAGACATGGTTTTATACCGGTCTGGGTATGGAACAGGCCTCCAGTCATGCCGCACTGACGCTGTTTCTGTTGATTATGCCCGCTTTTACCTTCGTGCTGACCCCGATGATGAACCGCTTCTCGCGGCGCAACGAATTCGAAGCGGATGCCTATGCGGTTGCCAACAGTAACGGGGCGGCACTGATCAGCTCACTGGTGAAGATGTATGAAGATAATGCCAGCACCCTGACACCGGACCCGCTCTATTCAGCCTGGCACGATTCACATCCACCGGCGCCAATTCGCATTAACCATATCGAGAAATGTATGAGCGGATCATCGCTGTAGCCGGTTAAACCCTGCTGAACAGACGCAGGCGCTTCTGTTCAGCAGAGCGTTCAGGGCTGTCATCCAACAGATGGCGTAACGGCGATAGCCGACACTCCGGGTTGATCGCACATCAGTACAAAGCGCCTCTTACCCCGGAGAGCATAAGCCTTTATTCGTAGTTGCTGACCAGGTGAATATCTACACGACGATTCTGGCTGCGGCCGGCGGCAGTGTTATTATCGCTGACAAAACCTGTTGCGCCCATGCCTCTGGCATGAACCAGTTTGGCCGGAATACCGGCATCAATCATCACCGCAGCAACCGCATCGGCTCTGGCCTGGGTCAGTGCTTCCAGCGTCTTAAGGTGATGTCTGGGTTGATGACTCTGCTTGTAGCCGCCAACCGGTTCATCATCACTGTAGCCCTTGACTTCAAGGTGCATCCGGCCCGGATTGGCCAGAAATTTTCCGGCGATGGCTGTCAGTACCTTGCGGGTTTTCGGCTCCACACTCGTCTGGCCGGATTTAAAGCTGATTCTGGCCCAGAGGCGATCGGTTGGCTCAAGTACCGCAGGAGCAGCCGGTATCTTTGTAACCTTATGCAGTCGTACCAGCTCATCTTCGGCCGCTTTCAGCTCGATCTTCATCGCTTCATTTTGCGCACGCAACTCATCATTGCTCTTGCCGCTGTCAATCGATGGTGCCTGATTCTGCGTAACCACAGGAGTAACCTGAGACGGGGCCGCCTGCTGCTGGTTATGGCTTATCGGTGTACCATCCGGATTGGCATCAAACAGGAATGCATCGATTGATGCACACCCGGAGAACAGAGGAAGCAGCAGGATGCATCCCACCTTTACTACACGATTCATCATCTACCCCCCCCGTACAAACTGTATATTATTATTCTGATGCTGCTTTCAGTGCTTCGAGCTCGGCTTTCTTCTCTTTCAGGGCCTGACGCAGTGCCGCAGCTTCCGCTTTCAGCCGCGCATTTTCCGCCTGCTCCACGCTGCTCGGCTGTGCCGGCTCAGCTGGCGGCCCCATCAGTGTAGAGCAACCGGAAACCAGTAATAAGACAGCAATAGCGAGTCCAGTTTTTAACATGCGTTACCTCCCGATATATCACTTTACAGATTGAGCATAGAAATTTTTCGATCACTCAGCAAGTAATCATTCATACACCGCGCGCAGTCCGCGCAGATAGCGCTGGCCGCGGGTAATTTCACCTTCCAGACGGGCATCGGGATCTTCCCCCAGCACCCTGACTGAGGCATCGGCATAGGCGCGTCTGGCATCCTCTGTCATGCGCGCCCAGTCGGCAGCATCGACGATACCATCCCCTGTCAGGTCGAATTTGGCATCAACCGACAGTCCGCCGGCAGCATGAGCAACAGATGCGTACAAGGCAGATATAAGGATGGTGGTGTAAAACAGTCGCTTCATCACCACCATCCCCTACACCTTAATAGCGGTAGTGATCAGGCTTGTATGGGCCTTCTACCGGCACGCCGATATAATCAGCCTGCTCCTGAGTCAGCGGCGTCAGGTTAACACCCACTTTGGCCATATGCAGACGTGCAACCTCTTCATCCAGTCTCTTCGGCAGTGTATACACTTTATTTTTATACTCACCGGTCTGCGTGAACAGCTCGATCTGCGCCAGCGTCTGGTTGGTGAAGGAGTTGGACATCACGAAACTAGGGTGTCCGGTACCGCAGCCCAGATTCACCAGGCGGCCTTCTGCCAGCAGGGTGATACGCTTGCCATCCGGGAAGATGACCTGATCTACCTGCGGCTTCACATTGTCCCACTCATATTTCTTCAGGCTGGCAACATCGATCTCATTATCGAAATGGCCGATATTGCAGACGATGGACTGATCCTTCATCGCAGCCATGTGGTCATGGGTGATGACGTGGTAGTTGCCGGTAGTGGTCACAAAGATATCGCCCAAAGCACATGCATCATCCATGTTCACAACACGATAGCCTTCCATCGCTGCCTGCAGTGCGCAGATCGGATCGATTTCGGTCACCCAGGTGGTAGCGCCCATGCCGCGGAAAGCCTGTGCACAGCCTTTGCCCACATCGCCGTAACCGAGTACAACACAGATTTTACCGGCGATCATCACATCGGTCGCGCGCTTGATGCCGTCCAGCAGTGACTCGCGGCAACCGTAGAGGTTATCAAACTTGGATTTGGTTACAGAATCATTGACGTTGATGGCAGGGAATGGCAATTCGCCGCGCTCAAACATCTGATAGAGGCGATGTACGCCGGTCGTGGTCTCTTCCGTGACACCGCGAATCGCGTCGCGACGACTGGTATAATAACCCGGCTGTGTAGCCAGACGCTTCTTGATCGCTGCGAAGAGATACTCCTCTTCTTCGGAGCCCGGCTTATCCAGTACAGATGCATCCAGCTCAGCCTTGGCGCCCAGCACCAGCAGGGTTGTAGCGTCGCCGCCATCATCGAGGATCATATTCGGCGTACCGCCGTCATGCCACTCCATGATGTCGTGGCAGTATTCCCAGTACTCTTCCAGCGTCTCGCCTTTGTAGGCAAAAACAGGGATGCCTTCAGCGGCAATAGCCGCAGCTGCATGATCCTGTGTAGAATAGATGTTGCACGATGCCCAACGTACTTCAGCACCGAGTGCTGTCAGCGTTTCAATCAGTACACCGGTCTGGATGGTCATATGCAGGGAACCGGCAATGCGGGCACCCTTCAGTGGCTGTGAAGCCGCATATTTTGCGCGCGTGACCATCAGGCCCGGCATTTCGGTCTCGGCAATTTTCAGCTCTTTGCGACCCCATGCAATGGTTGCCGGGGACATATCGGCTACTTTGTAATCTGTAAAATCAGACATTCTCATACTCCTGTACGCGCCTTGAAAGGCATATTGTATGAGCACCGTTGAACTGTTTCTCGACTGAGCCTGGCAGACGGTCTGATGACGGGCTGCTGCAGTGCTCCTCAGTCTATACGTAAAATCAGACGCCATGCGTCTGATTTTGAGTTCACCGGGGAAGCGGATGCTTCCCCGGCTTTCAATATATTGTTAAATCCCGGCAGCAGCCTTCAGTGCATCCACCTTGTCGGTTTTCTCCCAGGTAAAGTCAGGCAGTTCGCGACCGAAGTGGCCGTATGCAGAAGTCTGGGCATAGATCGGACGCAGCAGATCCAGCGACTGAACAATGCCTTTCGGACGCAGGTCAAACACCTCACGCACAATGGCCGCCAGCTTATCTTCATCAATCTTGCCTGTGCCGAAGGTATTAACCATGACGGAGAGCGGATGCGCCACGCCGATGGCGTAAGCCACCTGCACTTCACAACGATCAGCCAGACCAGCGGCCACGATGTTCTTGGCCACATAACGCATCATGTAACAGGCTGAGCGATCCACCTTCGTTGGATCCTTACCGGAAAAGGCACCGCCACCGTGATGGCCGAAACCGCCATAGGTATCGACGATAATCTTGCGACCGGTAACACCGCAATCGCCAACAGGTCCGCCGATAACAAAACGGCCGGTCGGATTGATATGGAACTCGGTACCTGCATGCAACAGACCTGTCGGATCCAGAATCGGTTTGATAATGGTCTCCATAACCGATTCGCACAGATCCTTGTGACTGACATCGGGGTCGTGCTGGGTGGAGAGCACAACCGCATCAATGGCAACAGGTTTGTAGTTTTCATAACGTACGGTGACCTGTGACTTGGCATCCGGACGCAGGAATTTCAGTTGACCTGTTTTACGCACGGATGCCTGTTGGGCAACCAGCTGATGCGACAGATGGATCGCTGTCGGCATCAACACGTCGGTCTCATTCGATGCATAACCGAACATCAGCCCCTGATCGCCCGCACCCTGATCAAGATCGAGTCCTTCACCGACATTGACGCCCATGGCGATATCCGGCGACTGCTTGTCCAGGCTGACCAGCACCGAGCATGACTCCCAGTCAAAACCCATCGCTGACGAGTTGTAACCGATATCCTTGATCGCGCCGCGCACGACATCCTGATAATCGATCACCGCAGTCGTGGTGATTTCGCCGGCAATCAGGGCAAGCCCTGTGGTAACCAGTGTTTCACACGCTACGCGTGCATATTTGTCCTGCTCCAGCAGCGCGTCCAGCACAGTGTCGGAGATGCGGTCGGCGACCTTATCCGGGTGTCCTTCAGAAACGGATTCGGATGTAAATACAAAGTTTTGACTCATAAATTCCTCATTACTTGATGATTACGCTCGGATGACTGCTGTGGAAATCTGGCTGCAGGCGGGCAATTATAACCGAAAGCGGATGATATACCAAATCCGGCGGACAGATTAGGTCTCGGCAAGCGTCAGCAATAGTCCCGCCGCCAGCGCAAATGCCGCGGCCAGCATGCTGATACCGGTCAACTGCTGTGCAGCCAGCCAGGCCAGCCAGGCACTGCCGCCGGTCATCAGCACCACGCCGGCAGCCAGCTTCATGCGCGAGCCCTCCGGCGCCAGAGGACCGCCCTCGGCCTCCAGCAGGGAGAGCGTACGCTCGAATTTCTGCGGCAACTGCATCCAGCCCAGCAACTGGCTGCGCACCTCTTCCGCCAGCGCCTCGGCCTTGCCGGCCGGCCCCATATGACGGGCGGCCCAGCTGCTGATCAGTGGCTTGGCCAGCATCCAGATATTGGCCTGATCGGCCAGTTCACGGGCAACGCCTTCAATCACCACCATCGTCTTCTGCAGCAGCAGCAGCTGCGGCTGGGTTTCCATTTTGAAGCGCTCGGTTACGGCAAACATACTGAGCAGCAACTCAGCAATAGAGATATCACCCAGCGGCCGGTTAAAAATCGGCACGGCAATTTCCCGCAAGGCATCCTCAAAGGCCGACAGATCAGTATCGGCCAGCACAAAACCCGCCTCCATATGGACCTGGGCCGAGCGCTGATAGTCCTCTTTCAAAAAGGCCAGCAGCATACCCGCCAGATAACGGCGTGTTTTCATATCGAGCCGGCCGACTATGCCGAAATCGATCAGCACGATATCGCCCTTCTCATCAACAAAGATATTGCCCGGATGCATATCGGCATGGAAATAACCGTCAATAAACACCGTATGGAAAAAGAGTGTTGCCACCCGCTCGCACAGCTTCAGACAGTCGTGACCGGCCGCCTGCAGCCGCTCCTTTTCATCGATCGGCACACCGATAATGCGCTCGGTTGTCAGCACCTCGGTATGGGTATAATCCCACAGCACTTCCGGCACACGCACGCCGTCTACGTCGGCAAAGTTCTCGGCAAAACGGCTGGCATGAGCCGCCTCTGCCCGCAGGTTCAATTCGCCGCGAATCGTTGTGGAGAATTCCACAATCACCTGCGGCGCCTTCAGACGGCGATATTCAGGAAAATAACGATCAAACAGGGCTGCCAGCAGCTGCAGGATCGCCAGATCCGATTCAATCGTGCGGCTGATATGATCGCGGCGCACCTTGACCGCCACCTGCTGCCCGTTTTTCAGCTCGGCAAAATGGACCTGGGCAATCGATGCCGCAGCCACCGGCACCTCATTAAATGAAGCAAACAAACCCTGCTCGCCGGTCAGCGGCCGCTTGAAACTGCTCTCGATCACCCGCTGCACACGCGCAAACGGCTCCGGCGGCACATCGTCCTGCAGCTTTTTCAACTCCAGCGCCACATCCATCGGCAGCAGATCGACACGGGTGGAGAGCATCTGCCCGAACTTGATGAAGGTGGGCCCCAGCTTCTCCAGCGCCAGACGGATCTGCGCACCAAGATCCTTGGGCAGTTCATCACCACGCAACAGCTGCACCAGCCAGACATAGGGATAGAACAGACGCATGCGCACAGCCAGCGCGGCCATGCCATGCGTGGCAAGAATGTGGGCAATGCGCATCAGGCGCAGATTACGGCGAAAACTCGCAGGCAGACGCACCGGCTTTACTCCCCCTGATCGGTAAGATGTTCGAGGCGGTGCTCAAGACGGGTCACCCGCCCTTTCACACGCGAAAGCTGATGAGACAGATGCTCAACACCGGCCTGCCACTGCTGCAAACGATCAGCATCGGGCAGCTCCATCTCGCGCAAACGTCCGCTGATGGCCTCGCGTGAGGCCTCGGTCAGCTTCTGTTCCGTCTTCACCAGCGCGTGTGCCGCACGGGCGACGCGGGAGCCGAAGAAATCGCCGAAGCCGGCGCGCAACTCTCTCTCCCAATCGAGATCCGCAGCGGCAAACAGGCGTTTAAAACGCAACATGGCATCGGAGTCTCCGGAGAGCTTCAATACCTGCTCAAACACCAGATCATCCGGATCTTCATGGCCGAAACACATGCGGGCAAAACCGGCTGTAGAGCCGGAGAGGCGGACATCGACCTGCTCATTGCAGATGGAGTGGACCCAGGCCCGGTTACGGGTAAAGCCGAGAAACATCACGGCATTGGTATCGGTGATATGGATACGGAAAATGCGCCCGTTCAGATCATTGAGCAGCGGCTTGAGCGCCTTGTCGCGGGCAAAGACCAGCTCCAGCACCGTCGTCATCACCACGCACTGTACCTGTACCGGAATCAGCCGTAACGGCAGAAACATCACGCTCATCCGGCTTCTCCTGTCATCGTATCTCGACACAGCGTTAACCGCAGAGGGCGCAAAGGTTCGCAAAGGAAGCCTTTAGAAGATAGATGTGTCTGTATCATCCCCCCGAAGCGAAGGAGAAATCTGTCTGCAGAGAGATTCACGTTTATACCCCTTTGCGCGCCTTTGCGTCCTTTGCGGTGAAAGACTTTCAAATTTTATACCCTCTGTGCAGGGCGACGATGCCGCCGGTCATGTTTTCGTGCCGGACCAGATCGAAACCGGCGCCGCTGATCAGTTTCTCAAAACGACCCTGATCGGGGAAACGGCGAATCGATTCCACCAGATACTGATAGGAGTCCCGGTCACCGGTAACCTTCTCCCCGATCAGTGGAATCATATTAAATGAATAGGCGTCATAGATCACATCCAGCAGCGGCAGTACCGGGCGCGAGAACTCCAGACACATAAACTGCCCGCCCGGCTTGAGTACACGGTAAAACTCGGCGAGCCCCGCCTCTATATCGAGAAAGTTGCGGATACCGAAAGCGATCGTCACACAATCAAAGCTGTTATCGGCAAATGCCAGCCTTGTGCCGTCGGACTGGATACAGTCGGCCCGGCCCGGCAAAAGCCCCGCATCAATCACCCGACGCGCCCCTTCTGCCAGCATCGGTCCGTTCAGGTCGGTCAGCACAACGCGCCCGGACGGCCCCATCTTTTTACTCAGGCCGATGGCAACATCGCCGGAGCCCGCGGCAACATCGAGCACACGACTACCGGCGCCGATTGCAGCCACGGAAAACATGCGCCGTTTCCACAGCCGGTGCATGCCACCGCTCATCAGGTCATTCATCACATCGTACTGGCTGGCAACGGAAGAGAATACGCCCATTACCCGCTGCACCTTCTCGGCGCCGCTTACGGTCTCATAGCCGAAGTGGGTACTCTGGCTGCCGGCGGCGCTGCTTTCAGTTGTCTGATCTGTAGTTGTATTCATGGTGATGCGCATCGTATCAGGCATAGCCTTACTATCCAAATGAAAGGCGACCTTATCCACCAAACAGCATGAAAGCATGTGTATTTCCTGTGGATAAACAGTGCATAGATTGTGTGTGGCAAAACACTACACATAGTGGACTGATCCGACTTGACCCGCTAGATATAGTGCCTATACTCCCCGCCTGGGCCGACAACAAACAGTGTGCAGCGACTGTGTACAGGGGCCGGTTTTCAGTACAGTCAGGGAGAGGATATATGAGCAATACGTCCAGCGCGTTGAATATGGCATCGGCAGATGCGGCGACAGAAAACAGCCAGGCAGAGATCCCCTTTCAGCCTGCATCCGCAGATATCTGGGACAAGAAGTATCGCCTGAAGGACAAGTTCGGCAACGAGATCGATGCCGATATCCAGGCGACCTATGATCGCGTGGCTATCGCTCTGGCCAAAGTGGAAGCGGATGATGTACGCGAGTACTGGCATACCCGTTTCGCCTGGGCGCTGGAGAACGGCGCGATTCCGGCCGGACGCATTATCTCCAATGCCGGCGCTGAAGAGCACAAGCCCGCCACCTCCACCATCAACTGCACCGTATCGGGCACCATCCCCGACTCCATGGACGGCATCCTCTCCATGGTGCATGAGGCGGGTCTCACCCTGAAAGCCGGTTGCGGCATCGGCTATGAGTTTTCCACACTGCGCCCGAAGGGCGCTTATGTTTCAGGAGCGGGCGCCTACACATCAGGACCGATGTCGTTCATGGATATCTACGACAAGATGTGCTTTACCGTCTCTTCAGCCGGCGGTCGCCGCGGCGCCCAGATGGGCACATTCGACATCTCGCATCCGGACATTGTCGAATTTATCCGCGCCAAGCGCGAGGACGGACGCCTGCGTCAGTTCAACCTCTCCTGCCTGATCACCAAAGACTTCATGGAAGCGGTGAAACACGATGCCGACTGGGATCTGGTCTTTCCGGCCAGCCAGACAGAAGTCGACGATGCGGAGGTCCGTATCGTGTTCAAGCCGGTGGCCAACCCGCCCAAAAATGCAGTGAAAGATGATCGCGGCCTTGTCGCCTGCAAGGTGTACAAAACCATGAAGGCGGTACGCCTGTGGGATGTGATCATGGCATCCACCTACGATTATGCAGAGCCCGGCTTTATCCTCATTGACGAAGTTAACGAGATGAATAACAACTGGTTCTGCGAAGATGTGCGCGCCACCAATCCGTGCGGCGAGCAGCCGCTGCCGCCCTATGGCGCCTGCCTGCTGGGCAGCGTCAATCTGACCCGTTTTGTGCATGATCCGTTCACCGAGAATGCCCGTTTCGACTGGGATACCTACCGTGAAGTGGTCGCCGTATTCACCCGCATGCTCGACAATGTGGTCGAGATCAACGGCCTGCCGCTGGAGAAACAGCGCCAGGAGATCGTGCGCAAGCGCCGTCACGGCATGGGCTTTCTCGGCCTCGGCTCCACACTGACCATGCTGCGCACACCTTACGGTTCCCCCGAATCACTGGCCTTCACCGAGCAGATTGCCTATGAAATGGCACGCACCGGCTTCCAGACCGGGCTGGAACTGGTTGCAGAGAAGGGTGCCGCTCCTGCACTGCTTGATGAATACGAAATCACCCGTGAAATGATGGCCAAGCGTCCGGAAATGGCCGACGACGGCATCAAGATCGGCGACATGGTGGCCGGCCGCGTGCTGTGGGGTAAATATTCACGCTATATGCAGAAGTTCCGCGATACGGCCAATGCTGAAGATGTGGTCATGCTTGATGCCCTGATCGAGAAGGGGTGCCGCTTCACCCACCACTCATCGATTGCACCGACCGGCACGATTTCACTGTCGCTGGCCAATAATGCATCCAACGGCATTGAGCCGAGCTTTGCCCACCACTACAGCCGCAACATTATCCGCGAGGGGCGCAAGTCCAAGGAGAAGGTGGATGTCTTCTCTTATGAGTTGCTGGCCTATCGCGTCAATATCAACCCGGAAGCGATGCCCTATTCGCAGGATGCTGCTGCAGCGCTGCCCGATTATTTCATCAGTGCCGATGAGGTGACACCGAAGCAGCATGTGGATATTCAGGCCGCAGCACAGCGCTGGGTGGATTCCAGCATCTCGAAGACCGCCAATGTACCGACCGATTTCCCTTATGATGATTTCAAGGATATCTACCTCTACGCCTACGAGCAGGGACTAAAAGGCTGCACCACGTTCCGCTTCAATCCCGAAGCGTTCCAGGGTGTGCTGGTCAAGAATGCGGATCTGGCCAACACCACCTACAAATTCACGCTCGAAGACGGCAGCGTGGTTGAGGCAAAGGGCGATGAAGAGATCGAATATGATGGTGAGATGCATAGCGCCGCCAACCTGTTCGATGCGCTGAAAGAGGGTTATTACGGAAAATTCTAGGCAAGCATCACGCAGGGCACGAAGCATGACAGGCAGTGTGATGGACACTGACACCAGGCCCTTCGCGATGCGTAACGTTGATTGGGCGGAGTTGAGATTTCCGCCGATAAACCTGTGGGTAGTAGCGAGTCTTTCCGAGTGTAAACCATTCCGATGTGACCGCGCCCGCAATCACCGGCCGCAGCGCCCGGGCATGACAGGCAAGCATGCAACGCGCTGTAAAAAATCGGGCATGAGCAGAGACAACATATTCTGCGCATGCATGGAGGTAAGGGATGAGTATTAAAATCGAAAAGAAGATTGTCAGCTATGCCGTGAAAAAGCCGGAAGATGATACGCAGCAGGAGGTGTCGAATGTGACAGCCATCGCCCCGCTGCTTGAGCGCGATGACATACTGGAAGGCAACACCTACAAGATCAAAACGCCGAACTCCGATCACGCCATGTACATCACCATCAACGATGTAGTGATGAACGCCGGCACGCCGGATGAGCACCGTCGGCCGTTCGAGATCTTTATCAACTCCAAAAATATGGAACACTTCATGTGGATTGTGGCCCTGACCCGTATTACCTCGGCCATCTTCCGCAAGGGCGGCGACATCACCTTTCTGGTTGAAGAGCTCAAGGCGGTCTTCGACCCGCGCGGCGGCTACTACAAGCGCGGCGGCAGATATATGCCATCGCTGATCGCCGAGATCGGCGAAGTGATCCAGCAGCATCTGGTCTCCATCGGCATGATGGAGGGGCAGCTCAACAATGCGGAGCTGCAGGCCAAGCGCAAGGAGGCCGAAGCTACACTCGGCTCCGATGCCATCGCCAAGGGTAGTCAATGCGACAAATGCGGCGCCATGGCCGTTGTGCGCCTGGATAACTGTAACTGTTGCCTGGAGTGCGGCGACTCCAAATGTGGCTAGGGTAAATGTAGTGTCGCTTGATACTACCTCAGTTCCAATTTATACAAGTTAGCTTCCAATTCATTGAACGAAGGGGTTGAAACAGCGAAAGGCGAATCCGTGATGGGTTCGCCTTTTTGTTTTGAAGCCGCACGTTCAACGTTCTGGCGATTCTCTTTCGCCCATGCCACAGGACGGCTGGATTCATCATTTGGCTCACACAACGGCTTATCTGAATGGATCAGCTAACCGGTTTTAATCAGGCATTTATATGCACCAGCAAACCTTACCATCTCATCCTTCGTACTCTCATCAACAATCTCGCCGTCCAGGTTGATTTTCCCTTTAATGCCCTGAATTAACAACGTTGTCTCATCCGTGAATCTGGCCATGACGGTTTTCATGAGTAATTGCAGCTCTTCATGGCCCTTCCTCCCCTGTGCTGACGCAGTAATCAGCCCGACTGGCTTGTCTGAAAAAACGGTACTTGCAACACACCATTCAATCGCATTTTTGAGCCCGCTGGGGATACTGAACACATACTCGGGTGTACAAATGATCACGCCATCGGCCCTGTTGATTGACTCTCTGAACACCTCAATAATCCGGGGCACCTTTTCAAGTGACTGTTCCGGATCAAAGTGAGGAAGGGTCTTCAAACCATTGAAGATCGTCACATTGAAATCGTCCCGCATCTTGCAGGCCAGACTTTCCACCAGCCTTTCATTCGAGGAGTTTTGGCTAGCGCTGCCGATAATGGCGAATATATTTTTCTTCAATAATAACACCTCTTCTACCATCCGGCTGAAATTGAACTGGTACATTAGCTGCTTCCGGCTCATGGAAGAACGAGGGACATTATACTTGATTCACCACTAACTCATCACCTCAGGGTGAGGGTAGCCAATAAACAGGATCTACACAAATCAGGGATTCAATCAACAAGGGCGGGCATTCATCCTGTTGTAGTTCCTTGAAATTAAAGCCATGATGCTAGGCATGAAACTATTCAACATGCTTAAACTCTTGCAGCTGCCGAAGTCAGCTCTCGCCATCACAATTGTGCTGCTGATTGTGCTTGCCATGCTGTTGCTGGGCTATCTTGGCTACCTGCATCCTGTAGCCGCGTTTCTGGACTCGGAGCTGATGAGCATCAACATCGGTGATATCCGTCTGTCGGTATATCTGTTGCTGAAAGCATTTGCCACAACACTGGTGCTGTTCTGGGCGGCTCAGCTGTTTCTCGCAGCGGTTGCGCGCAGGGTAGGACAGGTTCACGCGGTCTCTGCCAGCAATAAAGCACTGATCATCAAAGCCGCGCAGTTTTGTGTCTATTTCCTACTCATCATGACTACCCTGAAGGTGATCGGTATTGATCTGACTGCCTTTGCCGTATTCGGCGGCGCGATTGGCATCGGCATCGGTTTTGGTCTGCAGAAGATCACCTCCAATTATATCAGTGGCGTTATCCTGTTGATGGAGAAAACCATTGAAACAGGCGATCTGGTCGAGCTGGATGATGGCACATTCGGATACATTCGACAGAATAATGCCCGCTACACACTGGTGGAAACCTATAACGGCAAAGAGATTATGGTGCCCAATGAAGACTTTATTACCAATAAAGTTGTCAACTGGACCTACACCACCAACAAGGCCCGGATCGATATTCATCTGGGTGTATCGTACAAGTCCGATATCAGGAAGGCTCATGCGCTTGTGCTTGAGGCTGCGGCTGAGCACCCGCGTTGCAGCAAGGAACATGCGCCGGAGTGTTTTCTCCGGGAGTTTGCCGACAGCTCGGTCAATTTCCTGCTTATTTTCTGGGTCGATGATGTAACAGAAGGGCGCTACGGACCGCAGAGCGAGGTGATGTTTGCCATCTGGGACAAGTTCAAGGCAAACAACATCGCTATTCCGTTCCCGCAGCGGGATGTTCATTTAATCCAACAAGAGAGTAGCGCCGGAGCTGATTGAGGCGATCCATGGCAGCATATTGAAGTACCGATGAGCCTGTTGCCAGTTACTGGCGGGTCCTGCCCTCGACAGAGGATACAAACAGCTATCTGCTGCTGCCAAATCTTCGGATCAGATATTTCTCCACCTCTACCAGCACAAGCACCGATGATGTCACCATAATAATGCGCAGCCATGCCTCCAGGCTGATTGCCGTCGTGGCAAACAGATACTGCATCGGTTCAAAATAGGTAAAGCCCATCTGCATGAAGAGCAGAATTCCGATAGCATAAAGTACATACCTGTTACCTGTCAGCCCTTCCCGGGTTAAAGCCGGCGCCAGCAGGTGACGGGCACTCAACAGGTAAAATATCTCGAACATCACGAGGGTATTCACCGCTACAGTACGCGCCAGCTCAATCGATGCGCCGTGATCCCTTTCCCAGAGAAACAGCCCGAACGTACCGATCACCAGAATGAGCGAAACGAAGACAATGCGCCAGATCAAAAAGCCGGAAAGAATCGCCTCCTTCGGGTCGCGAGGGGAGCGTTGCATGACATGTCGTTCTGCCGGCTCAAAAGCCAGCGTCAGTGCAAGGGTTACTGCTGTGATCATATTCACCCACAGTATCTGGGCCGCTGTGATCGGCAGCATCCTGCCCATGGCAATGGCGGCAACAATGGTAAGGGCCTCACCGCCATTTGTCGGCAGGATGAACAGGATCGATTTCTTGAGGTTGTCGTAGACCGTACGTCCCTCTTCGATCGCTCTGGTGATGGAAGCAAAATTGTCATCGGCCAGAACCATTTCAGCCGACTCCTTGGCCACTTCGGTGCCATTGATCCCCATGGCTACGCCAACATCGGCCCGCTTCAATGCCGGGGCATCGTTGACGCCATCGCCGGTCATGGCAACCACCTCACCATTTGCCTGCAGGGCGGTCACCAGCTGTAGTTTCTGTTCGGGTGAGACGCGGGCAAAAATATCACAACGCTTTACAGCTTCACTCATCTGGCTGCTGGCGTAGTGCTCCAGATCACTACCCTGGAGTACCGTCACACCATCACCAAGACCCATCTGCAGACCGATGGCACGCGCTGTCACGGCATGGTCGCCGGTAATCATCTTGACCGCTATGCCGGCCGACTGGCAGTGACGGATAGCCTTTATGGCTTCGTCCCGAGGCGGATCGATGATGCCGGCGATACCGAGAAGCGTGAGCCCTCCCTCTACATCGGCAAAGGTTAGCCCCTGCTGTTCAGCCGGGGCGGTTTTGAATGCAACAGCAAGCAAGCGTTCTCCCCGTGAAGCCAGCGCTTGCATCTGTCTCTCCCAGTAGGCTTGATCCAGCGGCAGATCCTCTCCATGCACCCGCTGCAGCTGGCACATCTCCAGCAGCCGTTCAGGCGCGCCTTTGAGATAGATAAAACGATGGCCCGCATGGTCATGGTGCAGCGTTGCCATGAACCGGTGTTGTGATTCAAACGGAATGGTATCGATGCGCGGAAACTGCTCCAGGCAGTAGTTGTGCGTAAGCCCGGCCTTCAGGGCGAGGGTAACCAGTGCGCCTTCGGTCGGGTCTCCCTGCATTTTCCATTGCCCGTCAGCGTTGGCAATCGAGGCGTCATTGCAGAGCAGGCAGGCCTGGGCAAACTCTTTCAACACAGGGATCTGTTCTGGCTGGGTTTCAACACTGTCGCAGCTGAACGTGCCATGGGGGTCATAGCCGGCACCGCTCACATCAACGATATATGATGCCGTCGCAACGGTTTGCACAGTCATCTCATTGCGCGTCAGTGTGCCTGTTTTATCCGAACAGATGACAGTGACCGAACCCAGCGTTTCAACCGCCGGCAGTCGCCGGATAATGGCGTTCTTTTTTGCCATGCGCTGTACACCGATTGCCAGTGTAATGGTCATGATCGCAGGCAGGCCCTCGGGGATGCCTGCAACAGCCAGTCCAACCGCGGCAAGAAACATATCCGACATAGCATAGCCCTGTATGAAGACGCCGAATGCGAATGTGGCCGCAGCAATCAGGCCGATAGCAATCGTCAGCCACATGGCAAAGATGGCCATCTGCTTCAACAGAGGGGTGGTGAGCACCTCGACATGGCGCAGCATGCTGCTGATGCGGCCGATCTCCGTGTGATCTCCAATGGAGACAACAATACCCTGTCCCTGACCATAGCTGACCAGCGTGCCAGAATAGGCAATCGAATTCCGGTCTCCAATAGATGCGTTTGCGGCCGCCGGAGCAATCGATTTTTCTGCCGGCACGGATTCCCCGGTCAGCATGGCCTCTTCAATGCGCAGCTCCCTGCACTTGAACAGCCGCAGATCCGCCGGCACCTTGTCTCCGGACTGCAGCGCAACAATGTCTCCCGGGACCAATTGCTCGGCGGGCAGAGCGATCAACTTGCCGTCACGTTTAACCATGGCCTGCAGGGAGAGCATATTTCTGATGGCATCAAGGGATTTCTCTGCTTTACCCTCCTGGATGAAACCGATGACGGCATTGATCAGTACAACACCTATAATAACGCCGCTGTCGACCCAGTGACCCAACATGGCTGTGATCAGACCCGCAGCAATCAGCACATAAATAAGCACATTATGGAACTGGGCCAGAAACCGCTGCAGCGCCGTTATTTGCTTGGCCGGGCGCAGGCGGTTGGCGCCATGGATCTGTGCACGGAGCTGAGCCTCTTGCGTGGTCAACCCCTGCGGCGAGCTGGATAGCTCATTGAATACAACTTCAGCCTCTTTATTGTGCCATGCGGGTATCGAGCCTGCATTGTTACTCATTACTATATCTCCTTGCTCGCAATCCGTTTGAGCCATCACTACCCATGCCAGATCACCGGAGTAGCAACAGATACATAGAGAATGCCGTTGCGGCGCTCAGGCCGGATTGACGTTTCTCAGCGTACACTTTTTCTTATGAACAGACCACATCTGCGTAAAAACAGATGAGATATAGTGGCCTGTTGTGCTGCCCCCTGATGGTAGCCGGGTAGTGACGGCACTATAGTGGAAAGCGGGAGCTGTTTTATGGCGGTGTTAAGCAGTGGATTTTCACAGCTCTGACAAAACGGGCCACGATGTCGTGCCGGCCCGGAATCGCCCCCGCTTATGGCTGGATGCTGGAATGACTGGAGGCAAAGCGCTATTGTGCCGCACAAATGAACCCGTGGCAGGCGCTAACTGCTGCCGCAAAAAGAGGGCGCTTCACGCGCCCTTTTAACCAAACAGAGGCCCTTATGACACCTGATGATCTGAGCATTGACTACGAAGAAGGCGGCATCCTGACCACCAAACAGCTGGACAAGGTGATCCTCAGCAAAGGTGCATGGACCACCATTCTGTTCCGTTATCAGAGTTGGGAGAGTGCCAAGGAAGCATACGGCGAGGACAAATACACCATCCGCCGCTACCAGAAGCGCAATGGCGAATATACGCCCCGCTCCAAGTTCAACATCACCAATGCCAAACAGGCCGGCCTGATTATTGAATCCCTGCAGACCTGGATTGCCGACGGCGACAAGTAGCAGCTGCTGCATTACGCAAAAAAGGGAGCCAGATGGCTCCCTTTTTTATGCTACCGGCATCAGCCCGTCAGTTATCTGGCTGCTTTCTTGGCCTGCTTTGCAGCCTTCTTCTCTTTAGGGGTTTTGGCAGGTTCTTTTTTGTTCTCTTTACTACTCTTCTGTTCCTTGCCCACGGTTTCGCTCCTGATCGTTAATCGTTGATCCACAGGGCAGTCGTTGCATCGCGCTGATCCATGCCTGCCTTGCAGGGCGATCCAATAACTGAAAGCCCCGCTACAAGGTACGCCTTTTCCGGGCGCTGGCTATCTTTGCCCGCTTTCCATTAGCCTGACCGCTCACCGGCAGCCCGCAGCACGTGAGCGCGGCAAAGCCCGGCAACCGGTTACTCAGGGAGTATTGATGCAGCGGCTTCGCCTGAAAATTCCGCCACCGCTGGTGGCCATGCTGTGCGGCCTGCTGATCTGGGCGCTGGCTGAGCTGCTGCCCGTACAGACTGCTGGAACAGCACTCAGGCAGATGCTTGCCCTCTTCCTGCTGGCTCTGGCCATCGGCATCGATATGGCCGCCCTGATCCATTTCAGAAAAGCCGGCACCAGCATTGACCCGCGTTATCCGCACAAGACAACAATGATTGTCGGCCATGGTATTTATGCCCGCACGCGCAATCCGATGTATCTGGGACTGGTGCTGATACTCTCCTCGCTCGGCCTCTGGCTGGGGAGCATCGCCGCGCTGCCGGTGATTGTCATATTCATCTGCTACATGAACTACTTCCAGATCGCCGCCGAAGAGGAGCATCTCAGCAGACGCTTTGGCGATGCCTATCGTGCCTACAAGGCCCGTGTACGCCGCTGGATTTAAGCAGCGTGTGAGCAGGTCCCGTTTTGACACCGCTATGCACCCCTGCATAAACGGGGTTAGAGTCGACACATGAAATTGCTCTTTCGCGCCCTGTTTCTGATACTGCTCGCTGTTGGCGGCACGATGGTGTGGATGCTCAGTCATGAGAGCGACTACATCTATTTTCCTGACCGCGAGCTGCAGCAGACCCCTGCCGCGGTGGGTCTTGGCTTTCGCAATGTCCGATTCTCCACTGATGACGGCGTCATACTGCACGGCTGGTATATGCCGCATCCCCATGCCCGCTTCACGCTGCTGCATCTGCACGGCAATGGCGGCAACATAAGCAACCGCATTGCCCAGTACCGGCGCTGGCATGCCATGGGCCTGAGCGTATTCGCCTTCGACTATCGCGGTTACGGGCTCAGTGAGGGCACCCCTTCAGAGGAGGGGCTGCACAAGGATGCCCTGGCCGCCTGGACACTGCTGCAGCAACATAGCGCGCCAACGCACGGCATCATCATTGCCGGACGCAGTCTGGGATGTGCTGTGGCTGCCCGTCTGGCCGCAGAGGTGAAACCTGTCGGGCTGGCACTGGAGGCACCGTTCACCAACCTGCCGGACATGACGGCCGCAACCTACCCGTGGCTGCCGCTGCGCTGGTTTGTGCACACCCGTCTGGATACCGAGGCCGCACTGAAAGTTCAGCATACGCCGCTGCTGCTGATCAGTGCAGCAGACGATGAGATCATTCCCGACTGGATGGCCGACCACATCTTTACCGCCGCCAACCAGCCCAAGCTGCACGCCAGCCTGCCCGGCGGCCATAATGATTTCGACAGCGTCTCGGAGAGGGCATATCTCAAGCTCTGGCGTCAGTGGCTCAGTGAGCTGTCGGTCAAGCCGCCGGCACCGGCGCAGTGGGTGATGCTGGAGCGCGATCAGCTGAACTGATCCCCGTCGACGCTCGCAGAGCTTAGAGCAACCGCTCGCCGGATCTGCTATCATAAGAGCATGATGATGGTCTCCGGTATTACCCTCTACCACGAGCGACCGCCGGCGGTTGCCGTTCGGCCGGTTGTTCAGCCGCCTGCTATCTACACACCATTCGTTGCCGCCGTCATGCAACCGGTATCGGCCGCAACAGCATCAGCGTGGCGACAGCACCCGGACCCGTTTGATCGCACCCGTCAGGACTCCTACGATATCCACGGCCGCATGGTGCGCCAGCAGGCAGGCAGCGGCAGCAGGCTGGATCGCCTGATCTGAGTTATGCCTCAACCAGAGAGTAGAGCAGCCGGATCTCTTCCGGCCAGATGGTCTCATCAATTGTCTCCAGCACCATCGGGATATCATTAAAGTGATCGCTGTTCATGATATGGCGGAACACATCCAGCCCCAGCTCGCCCTGTGTCAGTGAGTGGTGACGATCCACGTGCGAGGCGAATTTGGCCTTGGAGCCGTTGATATGCATGCCGCGCAGGTATTTAAAACCGACAATGGCATCAAATTCGGCAAAGGTGGCTTCGCAATCGGCCGGCGTGCGCAGGTCGTAACCGGCGGTAAAGGTGTGGCAGGTATCAAGGCACACACCGATGCGGGATCTGTCCTCGACCTGCTCGATGATGGTAGCCAGCTGCTCAAAGCGGAAACCGAGGTTGCTGCCCTGACCGCTGGTATTCTCGATCACGGCCGTGACCCCGGACGTTTCGGCCAGTGCCAGATTGATCGATTCGGCAATGCGGGCCAGACAATCGGCTTCGGAGATCTGTTTCAGATGTGAGCCGGGATGAAAGTTGAGCAGTTTCAGCCCCAGCTGCTCGCAGCGCTGAATCTCATCAAGGAAAGCCGCGCGCGATTTCTCCAGCGCCTCCGCTTCCGGATGGCCCAGATTGATCAGGTAGCTGTCGTGCGGCAGCACATGCTCAGGCCTGATGTCGGCCAGCTTCAGGTTGGCCCTGAAGGCGGCAATACTCTCTTCCGTCAGCGGTTTTGCCGCCCACTGGCGCTGGTTTTTGGTGAACAGCGCAAACGCCCGCGCCCCGATCTCTTTGGCCCTGAGCGGCGCGTTCTCCACGCCGCCGGCCGCACTCACATGTGCCCCGATATATTTCACAACTGACTCCTGCCGAACATCTGCCGCAACCTTAGCCGCCGCTATGCATAAATCCATGCTCAGCGCCGCGGTTTCGGGAGCATCGGTATTCCGGGGCGTTGACCCGCAGCATTTATGTATAAATGATTATCCCTGTGTTCGCCTGCGAAAATATCACTATATCAGGCAAACACTGGTCAGCTGTAGTGAGGTATCGCGATGAAAGGATTCGCATGATGTCAGTTCGCCGATCCCGCAAGGAAGAGGTAAAGTTATATGAAAGCTAAGGACCTTGAACAGGCATTTGATAACGGGAAAGATATCACCGGCGAGCGCATGGCATCACCCTGCGAAGACCCGCTGAAGCCGGCTCTTTAAGCAGCCGGAGACACCGGCTTAGTTGCGCATGTTAATCCGGAGCGTCATATCACTCTCATATAGCGGGAAACCTGCCTTGAGGAAGTCGGGTTTGGCGAAGGGTTTGTAGTTGTTGGAAAAGCCATAGGGCTCATCAGGGCCGGGCAAGGGGAACCAGTGCATATCCAGCTTGTGGTTGGCATTCTCGTCCCGGAATAGCTGCAGCGCATAGGTCGCAGGGTATGGTATGTCCGTCAGGGCGACCTCAAGCGCATCCCTTCCGTCCACTGGGACCTCAATATGGCGGACCGCCTTCTCCACATCGAGCCAGCCCGAACGATCAAACAACAGGATAACCAGGGAGCCGCTTTTCTGTGGCTGGATGTCTGTAATACTGATGTGAATGACACTCTTGCCTGCGGCATCGGCCGCAGTCCCCGCAAGCGGTGAACAGACCAGCTCAATCAGAACGATTGCAAGAAGGGCGACCCGCTTCAGGCAGGGATACTCGCGCGCAAGCGCCTGTGCGGAACCCTTCAACTCCATGCATCGCCCCCTTCCTTGAGATTAAACATGATCCATAAACACTACGTCCCTGTGCCGTACCAGAAACCCTTTGTCGGGCGTAAAGCGCTCGCCAGTCGCAGGAAACCCCGACATCAATCCGGGTTTGGCCGTCAGACATTGTCTACAAACAGCACATCCCGATGCCGCGCCAGAAATTGTTTATCGGGCACAAACCGCTCAGGCATTGTGATGGTCTGACCATCGAGGGATGGTTTCAATTCCATAACTACTCAACCATTCCGGATTCTGGAATGCGGAATGCCAAGCATCTCCACCGGCAAGAATATTGACCAGGGCCTCGCGCAACTAATCCATTTGCGATTGAGCAATAATCAGCGCAGGAGTGCTGCCCCGTTTAGAGGCACCGCTCCAGTTAATTGACCTGCCGTTTAAGAAGGCAGATGCGGGTCATGGGAGCAGACATGCCGAAGCTGAATGTCTCTCCGGACGTGTGGGGCTTCTATGACGATATAGCCTAATGGGCAAGCGTCAGGCGGCAACCGAAAGCACCGGCAATCTTGCTGATGGTATCCAGGCGAGGATTACCATTCTCTGAAAGCGATTTATACAGGCTTGCCCGGGTTACGCCGGACTGTCTGGCCACCTCGCTCATACCTCTGGCACGGGCTGCAATGTTAAGTGCATGGATCAGATCGGAGGTGTCACCTGAGGAAGCAGCTTCTTCAAGAAACTGACGAATATCTTCATCGCTTTCCAGATACTCTGCAATATCAAAAGGCTTTGTACTCATGCTTCACTCCATTCAATCAATAGCTTCTCTGCTTTCTCAATATCATTTTTCTGACTGCTCTTGTCACCGCCATAAAGCAGCAGAACAACCTTGCCATCACAGATGCTGTAATAAATGCGCAACCCACCATGAAAGAAAAAACGTAACTCGTACAAATCAGGAGACAGCTGTTTGTAATCACCAAAGTTACCATTTTCAATGCGTGCCAAACGCGCCAGAATCCTGTTGCGTACGTTTCGATCTCTCAGGCTTTTGAGCCACTTATCAAAAACCATCGTGCTGACAAGCTCATGCTTCATGGTCGAACTGTATCCCTCAGGATACACAACATCAACCGATTTATAATTTTTCCGAGTGAATTGTCAGGCATTGGCCACAAACACCAACAAATACAACCCTATCAAGCAGGCCCATTTAGTTTGTTCATCTGACGCAGCAGGCCGATGCGGGTCAGCGCATAACCGCGGGTCGGGGAGAACAAGCTATGCGAAGCAACAGGTGTTGCTTCGCAATTGCGCCAGAGTGAATGATCGGGAAATCTGCCGGTCAAGAGATACGAGTCTTGCTGATTTTCCGGCATTCATGCAAAAGAATACTTGCGATTATGATCGCCGATCAGCAAGATGGCATATATGACAAAACTGACGCGAAGACAGAAAGAGCTACTGGCCGAAATTGAACAATCCCGGCCGATGTCGATCTATGCTCTGGCCAGGCATAGCGGGCGGAATTACCGGCGCGTGTTTGATCATGTGAAGCAGCTGGCCGCAGCCGGTCTGGTAGATATTTCCCCGCAAATCCGTAACGGGCGTCAGGTATCGATAGTTGAAAGCATCTATCAGCAACGTATGCGGCGGCTGGATGAGATATTTGCCTTCAAGGTGAAGATTGATGCAACTCAGTGAAGCGGCCCACCGACTGCTGGATATCCTTGATCCGGATGCAGTATTGATCGGAGGTATCTGCGGGGCTATCTACGGGGTGGAACGGTTTACCAGGGATGTCGATATTGCAGCCGATCTGGAGCCGGAGACGATTATACAACGCCTGAAGGATGCGGGCATCGATGCTGCGGTACGCTACAGCAATGAACCGGATGATTTGAGCTGGGTTGTACATGGTCTGTTTGAAGGTATTGAATTTCAGGTGTTGCCCGCTTCCGAAACAGGTATTTCCCGCGGCCTGTTTGAAGTAAAGGCTGGCTACAAAGTGCCGGACATTCACAGCTTTATGGTCAGCAAATGCATCGCTGCCGGTCAGCAGGATATGCACGATGTGGCTGCGCTATGTCTGTTGTACCCCGAACTGGACAGCGCAGGACGAGAACTGGCTGCAAAGTATGGCTGCCTTGAAAAACTGGAGTCCTGGCTGAGTGACCGCCGATTGCTGCAGCGCTATGCCGGGAAGGGCTGACAATTGGGCTGCTTCCGATCTGCATGCACAAAGCAGCACACTAACACGATTTTTCACCAGATAATAAGAACTGTTCCTCGTCACCTTTTCGATCAGGTGGCACAGCGTTATAACGGGGATAAACGG